>DASVEC010000664.1:0-11796 GCA_036380755.1 Iamia sp.
GACCGTCACCACCGAGAACCCAGGCGCCGCACGTCTGGGTGGCAGCGGTCGCGAAGGCGCGACGTGCCCAGCCAAGAAGGTCTTCCGGGCGCTGGTCACGGTCTACGGCGGCCCGGACGCCACCGTCCCCCTGCCGCCGGACCCGCCGCCCGGCTACGTGGTCCGCATCCGGGTCGACCGTATCGGCGGCTTCGGACCCTGGACGAGCTAGTCCGCCGTCACCGTCACGGTGAGGACCGGGGCGGATGAGGGGGAGGACCAGGTCAGGATGGCCCACCAGCCGGGGTGGTCCTCGCGGATCTCCACGGAGGTGGGTGCGGGATCGCACGACAGCGACAGGGCACTGACGGCGAGGTCGACGGGCTCGGCCGACCAGAGGGTGCGGACCGAGACCGACGTGGCCCCGGCCGCGGCCACGACCTCGGCCCGGACGGCCGACGAGCCCTCGACCACGGCGTCGAGGCCCACCGCGCCGTCGCCGGCGGCGGCACCGACCCAGCCGGTCCGGTGGTGCGCCGTCACCGGGACGTGCTGCTCACGGGCGAACTCCGGCCGCCGACCCGACTCGGCGCCGAGGGCCACGTCCACCCCCAGCACGCTCACGGCCGAGACGCCCAGCCCGTCGAAGCGCTGGACGTGGCGGCGGGGCAGGTCGGAGCGGAGCTCGAGCCACGGCACCACGGCCGGCGCCACGAGCGCGATCAGCGGGACCGACCAGAGGTCGTGGACGTGGTCGGTGGCGGCGTCGAGGGGCCAGGGCAGGACCCGATCGACGGGGGCGCCGGCGGCCACCAGCCACGGTCCGACGAGGGCGACGTAGCGGTCGAGCCCGAGCCCGTAGGTCCGGATGTAGGGCCCGCACATGACGCCGAGGTCGGCGTGGAACAGCGTGGCGACGCGCCGCCCGAGGGCCCCCAGCAGCGACGCCGCCGGCTCGACGTAGGCGGGCGACGGCGGCAGGGCGGCCCACAGCCCGGCGGCCAGCAGGTCGACGCCGTCGTAGGTGGGCGAGCTGTACTCGTCGACGTCGCCGTGCCGGCGCACCCGCTCGCTGGCGGCCGCGGCGCGGGCCTCGCCGGCGGCCAGGAGCGTCGCCGAGCCGTCGCGGGCGCCCACCCAGCCCAGCAGCCAGGCGTGGAGCAGGTCGGGGTTGGTGTACCAGGGCGGGATGCGGTCGTCGGGCTCGCCGGCGACGCATCGACGCACGGCGGCGACCAGGTCGACGACGAGATCGGCGGGGAGCACGGCCGCGTGCCGCTCCACCACCAGGGCCAGGCCCACGCCGATGAACTGCCGCCAGTTGGGGTCCCAGTGCAGCCACTCCACGGCCCCCTCGTCCGGGGGCGGCGGCTGCTCGGCCGTGACCGGGAAGGTGCCGTCCCACGGCCGCCCCGGGGCGCGGAGCTGGAGGGCGAGGACGGCGTGGAGCGTGGCCACGGCCCGGTCGACCCGCCCGTCCTCCAGGTCGGCCAGGGCGCCGTAGGCCGACTCCCGCACGATGTGGAGGCCCAGCGCGCCGACGTCGATGCCGGGCACCGTGCCCGGCGGCACCGACTCGAGGGCGACGGCCGGGTCGTACAGATCGGCGCGCAGCTCCCGCAGCCGGCCGAGCAACGGCTCGAGACGGTCGGTCACTGTCCGCCCATGGCCTCGACCAGGCCGTCGCGGCCCCGCACGCCGAGCTTGCGGTACACCCGCTGGAGGTGGCTGTCGATGGTGCGCACCGACACCACCAGGTGGTCGGCGATGTCCTGCCGGCTGGCTCCCGCCACGACCATGGCCGCGATCTCGGCCTCGCGATCGGTGAGCACCGGGTGGGCGTCGAGGTCGCCCAGCAGCGGCGTGTGCAGCCCCTCGCCGCCGGCCGCCAGGTCGCCGACCCGGCGTCGGGCCTGCGCCCCCTCGCGCTCGTCGCCGGCCTGGCGCGCCACCTCGGCCCACGTCTCGATGGCGTCGAAGCCGGCCCCCATCGACTCGTAGGCGGCCGCGGCCACGGCCAGGCCGCCCACGTCGCCGTCGACCGCGGCCCGGGCCCGGCGGGCGTGGGTGGCGACGAGGCGGCTGTCGGTGCGTTCGGCCACCTCGGCCAGGCGGTCCGCCGCCTCGACTCGGTCGTCGGGGTCGCCCAGCCGGGCCAGGTCGTGCCAGGCGGCGGCCTCGTAGGGCACCATCCCGGCCGCCCGGGCCAATTCGATGGCGTCCCGCAACCGGGGCGCCGGGTCCTGGCCCTCGGCGGCGTCGAGCCAGGCCACGTAGCGCAGCTCCTCGGGCCGGAAGATGGCCACGGCGTGGGCCGGCAGCTCGGCCCAGGCGGCGTGGGCCTCGCGGGCGGCGGCCAGGTCGCCCAGGGCGGCGTGGGCGGCGACGAGGCCGGCGGCGGGGTGGGCCAGCCATCCGGGCCGGTGCACCCGGCGGAGGTCGCTGACGGCCTCGCCGAACCAGCGGGCGGCGGTCCGGGGCTGGCCGGCCCGCAGGTGGGCGCGGCCGAGGTGGAGGGCGAGCCAGCCGTGCGACGCCGGGTCGCCGCCGGCGGCGGTGGCCCGCTCGACGGCGAGGGCACCGTCGATGGCCTCCTCCAGCCGCCCGGCCTCGGCGAGGGCGCCCAGCCGGAAGAGGTACGTGATGCCGACCGCGCTGACGTGCACGCCGGGGCTGGCCGAGGCCAGGGCGAAGACGCGGTCGAACTCGTCGATCGCCGCGGCCGTGGCCCCCTCGTTCATGTCGACCGAGGCGGCGACGGTGCGGGCGTCGATGGCGATCTCGACGTCGTCGTGGTCGACCAACGGCTCGACGAGGGCGCGGGCGGTGGCCTGATCGCCGCCGAAGGAGCGCAGGCGGCTCTCGAAGACGTCGATCGTCGGCCGGCGGGCCGGCGCCGCCTCCCGGGCCCGCGCCGCGGTGGCGAAGGCCCGCTCGGGGTCGTTGGCGTGGAACTGGGAGATGGCGATGGTGTCGGAGTGGCTGACGACGGCCTCGTCGTCGAGGTCGAGACCGTCGAGGTCGTCGCTGAGGGCGGCGATGGCGCTGGGGTCTCCGAGGTGGCCCAGCGACACCGTCAGGACCTGGAGCGCGGCCCCGCCGGCCCCGGCCCGCCAGGCCCGCTCGGCCAGGGTGACGCAGTCCTCCCACCGGCTCAGGCCGAAGGCGGCCTCGGCCGCCCGCACCAGGGCGTCGCGGTCGTCGTCGTGGCGGGGCGGGTCGGCCCAGCCCGCGCCCACCAGCGCCAGGCCCCGGGTCATCACCGTCTCGTCGGCGGTCGACGTCGACCGGCCCAGGACGTCGGCCAGCCGGCGCCACGCCGCCGTGGCCTGGGCCGGGTCGCGGGTCGCACCGAGGGCGGTGGCGACCAGGCGGCTGGCGACGGCGCACCACAGCCCCCCGTCGCGGCCCTCGTCGACCCGGACCAGCCCCCGGCGCTCGGCATCGGCGAGCGGCCCGGAGCCGCCGAGGGCCTCGGCGTCGTCGATCGTGAGGTGGTCGGCGAGGGCGAGCGCCTCGAGCACGGCGCGGACCTCGGCCGGCAGGGCGTCGACCTGGGCCAGGACCTCGGGGTCGGCCGTGGCCGCCAGGTCGCCGGTGAGGCACCAGAGGCCGGCCTCGCGGGCCCACGCCCCGGCGGCGCGCGTCGCCCCCACCGCCGCCACCAGCCACCCCGGGTGGCCTCGGGCGAGGAGCCACAGCCGCTCCCGGGTGGAGGCGTCGACCGGGCCACCCGCCAGCCGCTCGACCAGCTCGTCGCTGCCGTCGCGGTCGAGAGCCGGCAGCTCGACGCGGGCCACGATGTCGCGCCACCACGCCAGCGAGGCGTCGGCGCCGCCCGGGTCGTCGCGCACGGTGGCGAGGAGACGGGCCCGGCCGGAGGTCACGGCGTGGTGGAGGACGGCCGAGGTGCCGTCGTCGACCGCGTCGAGCTCGTCGACGACCACGACGGGACGAGGACCGTCGGTCGTCGTCGGCGCCGGCCCGACGACGGCGTCGACCACCTGGGCGAGGGTCGCGGCCGCCACCCCGTCGGGCAACGGGGCGGGGAGCACCCGGTGGAGGGCCCCGAAGGGCCGCTCGGGCCCCCCGACGGCGTCGAGGACCACGGTGGTGCGGCCCTCGCTCCGCAGCCGGCGGGCCGCCTCGGCCAGCACCGCCGAGCAGCCCCGGCCCCGGGGCCCCCGCAGCACGGCGCCGGCCCCCTCGTCGACGGAGGCGACCAGCCGGGCCACCACGCCCTCGCGACCGACCAGGCCGTCCGGCGCGACGCGGGCACGGCGGGCGGTGGTCACGGTCGCGCACGGTACCGCCTCCCCCAGCGTCCATCGTGAGCCGGTGGTAGACCCGCACCCATGTCGATCAAGTCGGCCCTCTACTCCGCGGTCACCACGGTCGTGCTGCTCCTCGTCCTGGGGAACGGCTGGTCGGTCAGGAAGCTGACCGACGAGGGCGACTTCGCCCTCCAGACCCGCTTCAGCGTGGCCAACCAGCTCGACTTCCAGTTCTGGGAGCAGCCCGACGAGCCCCAGACCGGGACGGCGGTCCGGCTCCTCCTGCTGATCGTGCTGGCGGCCGTGCTCGGCGGCATCGTGGGCCGGGCCCGCCCGGCGGCGGCCTTCATCGGCGGCTGGGGCGCCTTCCTCGCCGCCTCGGTGGTCAGCGCCGGCATCTTCGGCCTGATCGTCGACGAGGACTTCATCGGCCGGCCGGGCACCGACTCCGTCGACACCTTCACCCTCACGGCCTCGTTCGGCACCTCGATGGGCATGTGGCTGGGCTGGTTGATCGGGCTGGCGGTGCTGCTCGGCAGCTTCGGCCGGGGCCAGCCGAAGGTGGACACCGGCCGGCCCGCCCCCGGCAACTGGAGCTCGTCGCCCCCGCCCGCCGCCTTCGACGCACCGGCCGCTCCCTACCAGCCGGGTGGGTACGGCGGCGCGGCGCCCGTCGGCGGGCCCGACGCCCCACCCGCGGCCCCGCCCCAGCCCGGGACCGCACCACCGCCGCCGGCACCGGGCGGTCCGGTGATCGGGTCACCGCCGGATCGCACCCAGGTGTTCGGCGAGCCCCCCGCCCGCGACACCTAGGGCTCGGCCTCTACGGCCGGGTCGTGCGCAGGGCCTCGGGGTAGTCGCCGGTGGCCTTGGCCCAGGCCGAGGCGGCGGCCCGCTGGGCCAGCAGGCGGATCACCCCGACGAGCGCCCCGGTGACGAGGGCCCAGGCCAGGGCCTCGCCCCAGGTGACGTCCTGGTGCGCCGGGTTCCCGGGCGCCTCGCGCCGGGCGACGAGCTTCCACACCCGCTCGATCAGCGGCTTGGTCGCCACCACGGCGCCGATGGCGGCGGCGCTGGCCACCCCGTTCCAGACCTGTTCCTCGTCGATGCTCACCGGCGCCACCTTCCCGGTACGGTCGGGTCCATGCGCATCGACATCCCGGACGGGGCCGACCCGATCATGCACGTGTGGGGGGCCATGGTGCCCGGCATCGGCCCGGCCGCGGCCGCCTTCTCGGGCAAGGTCTACGAGTGCTCGACGCTCGGGCTGCGCGAGTTCGAGGCCGCCCGCCTCCGGATCGCCCAGGTCAACGGCTGCCTGTTCTGCCAGGACTGGCGCACCGAGCGCGACGGCGAGAAGGTCGAGGACACCTTCCCCGAGGCCGTCACCGCCTGGCGCACCACCGACGCCCTCGACGACCGGGCCCGGCTGGCGGCCGAGTACGCCGAGCGCTTCGCCCTCGACCACCACGGGCTCGACGACGAGTTCTGGGACCGGATGAAGGCCGCCTACACCGACGCCGAGATCGTCGAGCTGTCCATGTGCCTCGGCTCGTGGATCGCCTTCGGCCGGCTCAACCGGGTTCTCGGCCTCGACACGGCCTGCACCCTCCCCGCCCACTGACACCAACCAGCACGTAGCATCGGCGGCCGTCGCACCCCGGGGAGGGGACGCGGGGAAGCGAGAGGGGACGAGATGGATCCGGACGCGCCCATCGAGGGTGGTCTCGAACCACGAGGAGAGGGCTACGAGCCGGTCGCCACCGGCGCCCCTCCGCTCCCGGACGAGCCTCGCGATGCCCTTGCCATCGTGGTGCACCTCACCGACCTCCACCTCGACCCTCGGGCCCGCGACGGCCAGCCCCGCAGCCTGGACGACGAGCCGGACCAGGTGCCTCCGTCGGTGCAGGACCGGGGCGGCGTGGAATCGCTCCTCGATGGCGGTGTCGCCGAGCTCCTCCGCTGGTGGGGGCGGCGCCGAGGCTCCTTCGCCAACGCCACGGCCTGGTCCCAGCTGCCGTCGACGGTCGACGGCCAGCTCTCGATCCTGGAGGAGGCCAGTCCGGGCGCGGCCGTGCTCCTCGCCCAGACCGGCGACGTCGAGGCCGCCGGGCGGGCGCCGGACGGGACCTTCTACGGCTACCAGGAGCTCGACCGGTTCATGCTCGAGCCGCTCGCCGGGCGGGCGACGGTCGTGGAGGTCTACGGGAACCACGACATCTGGCCGCCCCGCATCCCCGACCCGGGGTTCCGCACCGCCCACGCCGACGGGGCCAAGCTCCTCGCCGCCTCTCGCCCATCGCTGGCCGGACCGTGGACGGCGACCACCGTCTCGCCGCCCGCGGCTCCCGCCACCACCGTGCACGTGCACCGCATCGACACCATCGAGCCCCGTACGCCCTCCGGCGCCGTCTTCGCCCGGGGGCGGGTGCACCGGGAGCGCGACGCAGCGGGGGCGAAGGTCGCCGACCACCCGGTGGACCGCATCGTCGACGCGATCGGCGCCGCACCCGGAGACGTGCACCTCATCCTGAGCCACCACCCCCTCCTGCCCGTCGACCTTTCGATCGGAACGGTCGTCCAAGCGCACGTCCGCAAGGCGACGGAGGTCCGCTGGGAGCTCTCCGATCGCGCCCTGTTCCTATCCGGGCACCTCCACCGCGTCCTGCCGGCTCCGCACACGTCGGATCCCGAGACGCCGACCCAGCTCGTCGCCGACAGCCCGACGGTCGCGGGCTCCCTCGACGAGAGGACCGGTCGCCACCGGCAGACCCCTTCGTTGGCCATCGTCGCCATCCGGGCCCGAACGCCCGAGGGGGGCGAGGACCTCTCGCTGCCCGAGAGGTTCGAGATCCGGCGCCGGACCGTCGCCTACACCCGGGCCGACGGCTACCGGCCGAGCCTCTGGGAGAGGGACGTGGTGCCGAGGAACGTCGCCGAGGGAGCCAGCCCCAGCTGACGGCGTCTCGGTGCCGACGTGTCCAGGCGCAGCTCGACGTGGTGCTTCTCCATGATGTGCCGCAGCGTGGTCGTCTCCCTCTCCCACATCATCGTGAGCTTCTGGGAGCTGCAGGTGATCTGCATCAGATCCGGGCGACGGGTGTCCAGGAGATCGATGTCGCAACCGATCTCCAGGAGCTCGCGCAGCGCCGGGATCATGCGGTCGGGCCCCTGTTCGCTCTCCATCAGGAAGACGTTCGGTTCGCGGACCGCAGCCGGCGGGGGCTGAAGGTGGTGGTGCAACGACGACATCAGCTCGACGCCCGACATCATCTCGATGCGCTCCACCAGATCGGCGACCTGGGGCGCGGCCGCCAGCGCGAACGCGCCCGCCCACCGATCCTCACGAGCACGGATCGACGATCCCCGCAGGTCGAAGCCCAGCTTCACGACGTTGGCGAGGATGTCGTCGACCTCGACGTCGGCGTGCACACCTCGCACCACGATGAGGTCCGTCTCCCCGGGATGATCCACGGGCTCCGTCGTCGGCGAATCGGCCGAGGACCCGGTGACCGGGCGCACCTCGACGTGACACCACGGCACCTTGGCGCGGATGGTGACGGCGAGCTTCTCGGGCTCGGCGTCCCGGGGCAGGAACGCGATGGCGACGATGTCCAGGTCGTCGTCCGACGGGCGGGACGACGATGCCACCGCCCCGTCGAGGTGGCACGCGGTCCCACCGACCTCCCGGATGCAGGCCCACACGACCCGGAGCACACCGCGCTGATCGGCCCCGTGGACGTGCACCTCCCACGCCGTGTCGTTGCGCCCATCCCTCCGGTTGACGAACGCGACGCCGCGCCGGCCGCACTCGACCGCACGCGTCAGGGCGTCGTCCGAGACCTCGCTCGGCACCTCGGCGACGAGATCCAGCACCAGACCCCCGCTGCCGCCCCGCCGGACCGCGACCACCTGCTCGGCGCCCAGCTGCTCGAGCGCCGCGACCGCGTCGACGAGCGCCGCCTCGTCCTCCTCGGCGAAGACGACGCTGATGCCGGTGGACCGCATGAGACGGAGAGACGGGACCAAGATCGGCTTCCGGGGTTCCTTGCGGGCCACGGCCTCGCGGGCGACGGGCTGGACGAACAGCAGCACATCATCGACGGGCACGACGGTGACGGGTCGACCACCCGTGACCGAGATGGGGTCGTCCAACGGCGCGACGACGCTGTCGTCATCGACCAGCACGTCCGACGCGCCGGCCAGCGCCGCCGCAACCCTCAGCGTGGTGCCCGGTCGGCCCTCGGGGATGAGGTCCAGACGGAGCTTCCCGTCCTCCACCCCGACCTCGACGGGCACGAACGAGAGGACCGCGCTCCGACCGTCCTCGCGTGGCACCACGGCGATGGACGGCTCGTACGCCGTGATCTGCAGCTCGTCGGGACCGGTCGCCAGACCGAGCCACCGATCGCGGTAGCGGATCACCGGAGGCGGCGGAGCGGCGGTCAGATGGGTGAGCGCCGCCCGCGCCGCGACGCCGAGCACACGGCCGATGTCGCCGCCACCGAGACCCGTGGCGACGAGGAAGCGCTCGGCGTCGAGACCGGCGGCCGCACCGTCGCTCCACTCCTGCGCACTGAGCCGATGCTGGCCGTCGACGACGGCGAGCTCGTCGAAGAGCGCCAACGTCGACGCCTCGGCCGCATCGCCCCACGACAGGTGGCCGATGGCGGCGCGCACCTCGTTGGCCTCGGCGACCGAGACGTCACGCAGCAAGGCCGCCAGGGTGTCCATCTGCTGCGTCGCGCCCTCTCGCCGCGCCGCGAAGTGCTCGACGAGGGCCGCCTCGACCGCATCGACCGTTGTCAGGAGAAACGGCTCTACGGTGTTCGTGATCGCATCGGAGACCCGGGAGGCGGTGCGTTGGGCGAAAGACCCCCACCTCGGTGTCGTGCCCGGCGCGAACGACACGGGACGCAGGGGTGTGGCGCGCCCGCCGTCACCCGAGCGGAACGCCAGCGGGGCGGGACGCGGGATGGAGGGCAGGTCACTGACCGATCGCTCGTCCTGGGCATCGGGCGTCATCTGATGGCTCCTCGTCGGTGCGGGGCCGCCGTCGTCGGCGACCCACCGTCCACCCCTCCAACGCACGGGGGAGGCGATCTGTGACACCGCCGACGGCCGAGACCCCACCCGAGCCGTGGTCGCACGTCCGCCGGCGCATCTATCGGCAGCTCCTCGAGGAGGGCCTGGACGCCGACGACCTGGACCGGCTCCTCGACCAGGAGGGGGCTGCGCTCCTGGACCGGAGCGTCCCGTACCTGGTCGTGGCGGCGCGGAACCGGGCGCGGAGCGCGGCGCGGCGCGACCGGCGGCGGGCCGAGCTGGAGGACGCCGCCGAGCGTGATCCGTCCCTGGCCCGGCCGTCGCCCCTGGATCCGGCCGAGCTGGTGGCCGCGCGCGCCGAGCTGGACGACGTGGTCGAGCAGCTCGGAGGTCTCGATCCCCGGTACTCGTGGCCCCTCTGGTGGCACGCGGCCGGCTACGAGGACGACGAGATCATCGACCTGTGGGACGAGGCCGGGTTCGAGCCGCCCCACCCCACCCGCGCGACCATCCGCAAGCGTCGCGAGCGGGCGCGGAGCATGCTCCGTCGACCCGGATGACCTGACATCCGCGTGTGTCATCGGCGGGTCGGTGGGTAGGGCGGGCGCGTCCGCCCGCGAAGGAGAACCCGCCATGCCCAGCGCCTACACCGCCCCTGGTCTCGAGGAAGCCGATGCCGCCAAGGTCCGCGATGCGCTGCAGAACCGTCTCCTGGCCCTGATCGACCTCACCCTCACCCTGAAGCACATCCACTGGAACGTGGTCGGAGCCAGCTTCATCGGCGTCCACGAGATGCTCGACCCGCAGTACGCCGCCGTCTCGGAGATGGTCGACGACGTGGCCGAGCGCATCGCCACGATGGGCGGTCAGCCCCTCGGCACCCCCGGCGCCATCGTCGAGGGCCGCGACTGGGACGACTACAAGCTCAACCGGGCCCTCACCCACGAGCACCTGTCGGCCCTCGACCACGTCTACGTCGGTGTCATCGAGGACCACCGCAAGGCCATCAAGATCGCCGGCGACATCGACCCGGTGTCGGAGGACCTGCTGATCACCCAGACGAGCCAGCTGGAGCTGTTCCACTGGTTCGTCCGGGCCCACCTCGAGGACAAGGCGGGCCAGCTCGACAGCTAGCCCCGCCCCTGGACGCGACGAACCCCCGGCAACGAGGCCGGGGGTTCGTTCGCGTTCGGGGGACGGTCAGGCCGTCGGGGCGTCGGCGGGGCCGGCCTTCTCGAGCTCGACGGTCGGGGGCTCGAAGCCTTCGATGGCCCGGAACACGATGTCGGGCTTGTCGTCGTCGTCCGGGTTGGGCTCGGCGTCCACGATGATGATCTGGCCGGCGGAGTACTCCTTGTAGAGGAGCTTCTCCGACAGCGGATCCTCGACGAAGCGCTGGATCGCACGCCGCAGCGGACGGGCGCCGAGGGTGGGGTCGTAGCCGCGGTCAACCAGCAGCAGCTTCGCCGCGTCGGTGACCTCGATGCCGATGCCCTGACCCTCGAGCTGGACCTTGGTGCGCTTGATCATGAGGTCGACGATGGTCGTGACCTCCTGCTTCGACAGCTCGTGGAAGACGATGGTCTCGTCGATGCGGTTCAGGAACTCGGGCCGGAAGTGCTGCTTGAGCGCCTCGTTGACCTTCTCCTTCATCTTCTCGTACGTGACCGCCTCGTCGGACTTGCCGAAGCCGACGTTGGCCTTGCGCAGGTCCTGGGTGCCGAGGTTCGACGTCATGATCAGCACGGTGTTGCGGAAGTCGACCGAGCGACCCTGGCTGTCGGTCAGCCGGCCCTCCTCCAGGATCTGGAGGAGCGTGTTGAACACGTCCGGGTGGGCCTTCTCGATCTCGTCGAAGAGCACCACGCTGAAGGGCTTGCGCCGCACCGACTCGGTGAGCTGGCCGCCCTCCTCGTAGCCCACGTAGCCGGGGGGCGAGCCCACCAGACGGCTGACCGTGTGCTTCTCCATGTACTCGGACATGTCGAGGGTGATGAGCGACTGCTCGTCGCCGAAGAGGAACTCGGCGAGCGTGCGGGCGGTCTCGGTCTTCCCCACGCCGGAGGGGCCGAGGAAGATGAAGCTGCCCGAGGGGCGCTTCGGGTCCTTGAGCCCGGCCCGGGTGCGGCGGATGGCCCGGGAGACGGCGGCGATGGCCTGCTCCTGGCCGATGACCCGCTTGTGGAGCTCGTCCTCCATGCCGAGGAGCTTCTTGGTCTCCTCCTCGGTGAGCTTGTACACCGGGATGCCCGTCCAGATGGAGAGGACCTCGGCGACGGCTTCCTCGTCGACCTGGTCGAAGAGGTCGACACCGGAGGCCTTGATCTCGGCCTCCTTGGTCTCCTTCTGCGCCAGGAGCTCCTTCTCCTCGTCGCGGAGCTTGCCGGCCTCCTCGAAGCGCTGGGCCTCGACGGCCTCCTTCTTGCGCTTGACCACGTCGGCCAGCTTGTTCTCGAGGTCCTTGTAGTCCGGCGGGGTCTGCATCCGCTTGATGCGC
>DASVEC010000665.1:0-8693 GCA_036380755.1 Iamia sp.
GCCGCGCTGGCCCACGTCCACCCCGCCGTCACCAACCCGATCGACGGGGTCGCCGGCGAGCCCGCCGTCCACGTCGTGCAGGCCCACGGGCTCACCGCGCCGGTGGAGCTGGTCCAGCCGGTGTGGTGGCCGACGCTCGTCCGCGCCTCGGTCGCCCTGCGGACCACCGACCCGGGCACCGTCCTCATCGATGCCCCCCACCGCAGCGTGGTCACCCACATGGTCTTCGACCTCGTCGCCACCGGGCCGCTGGGGCTGACCGAGGCCGCCCGCCGGGTGCGGGTGTGGCTCCCGACGCCTTGGCACGTCGGTCCCGCGCCCCTCGCCCACGACCCGGGGTGGCCCAAGCTGCGGACCGTCCCGCCCGGCGAGTCCTCGACCGTGACCCACGGCGACGACCTCTTCCGCGGCGTGCGCCCCTACACCAGGGGCGATCCCCGGCGCTCGGTGCACTGGCCGGCCACGGCGCACCGAGGCACCCTCATGGTCAAGGAGCGCGACGGCATCGAACAGGTCGCGCTGCGCGTCGTCCTCGAGCTGACCCACCCGGGACCCGACGCCGAGATGGCCGCCGGGCGGGCGGCGTGGCTCGTCGACCACGGCCTGGCCCGGGGGTGGCGCGTCCACCTGGTCACCGCCGAGACGGCACCGGCGAGGCCCGCGCCGCTGGTGCGCCCGCGAGGCCCGCTGCCCCCGCCCCTGTCGACCGGCGCCGCGACCCACACCGTGGCTCGCGCCGTCGAGCGGGCGGACCGGGCCCGACAGCAGCTGGCCGCGGCCGGGATCGGCACCCCCACCATCGAGCCGTGGACGGGGCTGACCCGCGTCGTGTCCCCCTGGGGCGACCGGTGGGAGTGACGACGAGGCCGGTCGGGCCGGTCGGGCCGGCCGGGGTGGCGGCACCGGCGCCGCTCCGGAGCCTGGCGTCGCCGGCCAGCCAGGCCCTGGTCGTCGGCGCTTTCCTCGTGGCCTTCGCCGCCCTCGCCGTCCGCATGGACTCGGCGCTCTGGTTCGCGGCACCCGCCGGGGCGCTGCTGCTCGGCGTCGTGCTCGGCCTCCAGCTCGACCTCCGGCGCTGGTTCGCCCCCGTCCCCGGTCTGGTCGTCGCCCTGGCGACGCTCGTCGGCCTCAGCGTGCTGTGGGCCATCGCCCTGGGCTGGCTGGCCGTCGAGGTGCCGTACGCGCTGGTCCCCCTCGCCGCCCTGGTGGCCTTCGGGGCCGACTGGTGGTGGGTCGAGCGGCTGCGACCGGCGACGGTCGCCTCCGGTGCCGTGCTCGTGCTGCTGCTGAGGGGCGACGTGGCCGCGACCCTGCCGCTGGCGCTGCCCTGGTTCGCGGTGGCCGCCGCGGCCCTGTGGTCGCTGCGCCGCGACGCCCTCCAGGCGGTGCCCACGCCCGTGCCGCTGGGCGGATCGGCGACCCCCGAGCCCGACCCGGGAGCGGCCCGGACGGCGGTCGCGGTGGCGGCGTCGTGGCTGGTCGCCGGGGTCGTCGTCGCCCTGGTGAGCCTGATCCCGCTGTGGTTCGACTCGCCCGACACCCGCGGCCGGCTCGGGGCCGAACCCACCTTCGACAGCCCCGGGCCCGGGTCCGGGGGCGGCGGGTCCGGCGGCGGGAGCGCCGGCGGCGGGCCGAGCGGGGATCTCGACGGCGACGGCTTCACCGATGCCATCGACGGGCGCGACGTGGACGGAGACGGGATCCCCGACCGCGACATCGACGGCGACGGCGTCCCCGACGCCGATCTCGACGGTGACGGCATCCCCGACATCGACGCCGACGGCGACGGGGTGCCCGACGACACCGGATCGGGCTCCGTCCCCGATCCCGGGGAGGCCGGGACCGTGCCCGACGGGACCGGCGACGGGTCGACCGACGGCCGCGGTGCCGGTGGGAGCGGCCGAGGCGAGGCCGTCCTGCGCCTCGTCGGCCTGGTCGTCGTGGCCCTGCTCGTCGCCGGTCTCGTCGCCCTCGCCGTGCGGGCGATCGCCCGGGAGCTCGCCCGCCGGCGCGCCCTGGCGGCCCGGCCGTGGGCGGTCCGTCTGGCCGAGCGCCTCGAGCACGAGGGCGCCCGCCGGGGTCGGGCCCGCCGCCGGGACGAGCCGGTCACCCGCTACGCCGCCGTCCTGGCGGTCGACGTCCTCCCCCACGAGCGCCTGGCCGACGTGGGCGATGCGCTCTCGGCCGCCCTCTTCGGCGCTCGCGCCCCCTCCGAGGCCACCGGCGTCTGGGCCGCGGGGATCGTCGACGAGGCCGTCGAGGCCAACCCGGTGCCGACCTGGTGGGACGGCCTCCGCGACCGCCTGCGCCGGCGCGCCGGCTAGCTGCGGGCGAGGCGGTCGGCCGACTCCAGGTTCTGCAGCCGGACCTCGCCCCGGGCGCAGAGCCGGTCGTCGCCGTCGCGCACCTCGACCAGCCAGAGCTGCTGGAGCCGGCCGCGGTGGATCGGGGTGGCCGTGGCCGTCACCTCCCCGTCGCGGACGGCGCGCAGGAAGTCGGTGTGGTTGGCCACGCCGACGACGTTGCCGTCGCCCCGGGTGCGCAGCCAGGCCGCGGCCCCGATGCTGGCGGCCGTCTCGACGAGCGTGCACCAGACCCCGCCGTGGACGATGCCGTAGGGCTGGTGCAGGTGGGGCTCGATCGGCAGCCGGATGACCACCTCGTCGGGGGTCACCGAGACGTGCTGCTCCCCGACCATCTGGCCGAAGGGGCTGATCGGCGGGGTGCCCTCGGGCGGGTCGGGGGGTGCGGCGTCGCTCATCGGGGCGAGGGTACCGAGGCCGGCGGCTGAGGCGAGCCGCCAGGCGAGACGACCCAGAAGGCACAGTGCCCTGCCCTCCCAGGCCCTGCCGAGGAGATGATCGGCCACCCACCGGGCCGAGTCCGGCGGCAGAGGTAATGATCTGCCCGTGCTCGACCACCTCTCCATCCAGTGCGAGGACGTGCCCGCCACGCTCGCCTTCTACGACACCGTGCTCGCCCCCCTCGGCGGCCGCCGTCTCTTCGACCTCGACACGGTCGTCGGCTACGGGACGGCCTTCCCGTGCTTCTGGATCGGGCCGCTGAACACGGGCGACGGCTTCCGGGAGTCGCACATCGCCTTCACCGCTCCCGACCGGGCCGCCGTGGACGCCTTCCGGGACGCGGCGATCGGCATCGGCGCCGAGGTTCTGCACGAGCCCCGGGTCTGGCCCGAGTACCACGAGCACTACTACGGCGCCTTCGTGCGCGACCCCGACGGCAACAACGTCGAGGCCGTCTGCCACCGGCCGGAGTAGCCCTCCTCCCGAAGGAGGATCGCCGTCCTCCTCGCGGGCGACCCCCTTCGGGGCGCGACCACGTACCGTCGGACCGTGACCGCGACCGAGCCGGCGCCACCGAGAGGGTGGGGCGCGCTCCGCCACCCGGTGCTGTGGCTCAAGGCCCACCCCTTCGCCGCGGACTGGATCGTCGCCGTCATCGCCGCCGCCATCCCGACCGCGGTGTGGATCATCGGCGCCAACCCGGAGCCCGGGGTCGAGTGGCGGGAGCCCGACGTCGGCCTGGCCGTGCTGATCGCCCTGACGTCGGTGCCGCTGGCCTGGCGCCGCCGCCGGCCCCTCCGGGTCCTCGGCATCACCGTGGTGGCCGCGCTGGGCATGGGGGCGCTGGAGTACAACACCGACTACGCCCTGTTCGGCGATCTCGTCGCCCTCTACACCGTCGGCGCCCACTGCGCCCGACGGCCGTCGCGCCGGGTGCTGCTGGCCTTCGGGGTCGTCCTGGGGCCGATGATGCTGCTCGGACCCGGACCGGAGGGCGCCGGCTTCGCCCCCGGTGAGGTCGCCTTCGCCTACCTCATGTACGGGACGGCGTGGCTGGTGGGCGACAACCTCCAGACCCGGCGAGCCAACGTGCTGGCCCTGCGAGAACGGGTCGAGCGGGCCGAGCGCGACCGGGAGGAGGAGGCCCGGCGGGCCGTCGCCGAGGAGCGGGGGCGCATCGCCCGGGAGATGCACGACGTCGTGGCCCACTCGATGAGCGTCATGGTCGTCCAGGCCAGCGGCGCCCGGCGGGTGATCGGCGAGGACCCCCGTCGGGCGGAGCACGCCCTCGAGCTGATCGAGGAGACCGGGCGCGAGGCGCTCACCGAGATGCGCCGGCTGCTGGGCGTGCTGCGGGACGAGGACGGCACCGCGGCCGCCGGACGCGACCCCCAGCCCTCGCTCGACCGGCTCGACGACCTGGTCGACGAGTGCCGGGCCGCCGGGCTCCCGGTCGCCCTGGAGCGGAGGGGCGAGGAGCGCCCGCTGCCGCCCGGCATCGACCTGGCCGCCTTCCGGATCGTGCAGGAGGCGCTCACCAACGTGCGCCGCCACGCCGGACCGGCCTCGGCCGGCGTCACGATCACCTACTCCGATCGGGAGGTGGAGGTCGAGGTGGCCGACGACGGCCGCGGGCTCGGCGCCGACCCACCCGCCGACGGCGCCGACACCGGCCACGGCCTGGTCGGCATGCGCGAGCGGGTTGCCCTCTACGGCGGCTCGGTGCGGGCCGGGCCCCGCCCCGGCGGCGGCTTCGCGGTGCGCGCCCTGCTCCCGCTGGACGCGTCGTGACCGCCCCGATCCGGGTGGTCGTCGTCGACGACCAGGCCCTGGTGCGCGCCGGGTTCCGCATGATCCTCGAGAGCGAGCCCGACATCACCGTCGTGGGCGAGGCCGGCGACGGGGTCGCCGCCGTCGAGGTGGTGGCGAGGGCCCGCCCCGACGTCGTGCTCATGGACATCCGCATGCCCAAGCGGGACGGCGTGGCCGCCACCGCCGCCATCATCGCCGACGGCACCGATGCCCGGCCCGCCGCCAAGGTCGTGATCCTCACCACCTTCGACCTCGACGACCACGTCTTCGACGCCGTCCGGGCCGGCGCCAGCGGCTTCCTCCTCAAGGACACGCCAGCCGAGGAGCTCCTCGACGCCGTGCGGGTGGTCGCGGGCGGGAACGCCCTGCTGGCCCCGTCGGTGACCCGGCAGCTGATCGCCGAGTTCGCCCGCCAGCGCCCGGCCACGACCGTCCCGCCGCCCGAGCTCGACGGCCTGACCGAGCGGGAGCGGGAGGTCCTGGCCCTCATGGCCCGGGGTCTGTCCAACGCCGAGATCGCGTCCGAGCTGGTGCTCGGCGAGACCACGGTGAAGACCCACGTCGGCCGGGTCCTCACCAAGCTCCACCTGCGCGACCGGGTCCAGGCCGTCGTCCTCGCCTACGAGACCGGCCTCGTCCGCCCCGGCGGCTAGCCCATCCTCGAACTCGGTGGAGTAGACGCCCGGTTTCGGGCGTTTACCCCACCGAGTTCGCCAGCTGGGTCGTCCCACAGGAGGAGGCCGATCGACCTCAGGGGCGATCCGCCCACGGTCGACCGGTGCGACGGTCGGGCCATGACGACCATCGCTCCCCCGTCCTCCGCCGCGCCCGCCACCGTCGCCGCCCGGGCCGTCGCCGCCGCCAAGGTCTACGGCCGGGGCGACACCCAGGTCCACGCCCTGCGCGACGTCAGCGTCGACATCGCCACCGGCGAGCTCACCGCCATCATGGGCCCGTCGGGTTCGGGCAAGTCGACCCTCATGCACTGCCTCGCCGGGCTCGACTCGCTCACGGCCGGGCAGGTCCTGATCGGCGACACCGACCTGTCCCGGCTCGACGACCGCCGGCTCACCCACCTGCGCCGGGACAAGGTCGGCTTCGTCTTCCAGGCCTTCAACCTCATCCCCACGCTGACGGCACTGGAGAACATCACCCTGCCGACGACGCTGGCGGGGCGGAAGCCGGACCCGGCCTGGCTCGACACGGTGATCGCCACCGTCGGGCTCCAGGACCGCCTCCGCCACCGGCCCAGCGAGCTGTCGGGCGGCCAGCAGCAACGGGTCGCGGTGGCGCGCGCCCTGGCCAGCCGGCCCGAGATCATCTTCGCCGACGAGCCCACGGGGAACCTCGACTCTCGCTCCGGTGCCGAGATCCTGGCCTTCCTCCGCCGGGCGGTGCGGGAGATGGACCAGACGATCGTGATGGTGACCCACGATCCCGTCGCCGCCGGCTACGCCGATCGAGTCGTGTTCCTGGTCGACGGGTCCATCGTCGACGAGATGCGAGCGCCGACACCGGAGCGGGTCCTGGACCGCATGAAGGGCCTGGGGGCCTGACGTGCTGCGGACCGCCCTCACGACCATCGCCGCCCGCAAGCTCCGGCTGCTGGCGACCAGCGTCGCCGTCCTGCTCGGCGTCGCCTTCATGGCCGGCACCTTCGTGCTGACCGACACCATCGGCCGCTCCTTCGACCGGCTGTTCGACGAGATCTACTCCCACACCGACACCGTGGTGCAGGGCGAGGAGGCCTTCGCCGGCGACTTCGGGGCCGAGCGTCCGCTGATCGACGCCGACCTGGTCGACACCGTCGCCGCCGTCGAGGGCATCGAGACCGTCGTGCCCGAGGTCAGCGGCTCGGCCCAGATCGTGGGCACCGACGGCGACGTCGTCGGCGGTGGAGCCGCCGGCAGCTTCGGCCAGAGCTGGGTGCCCGACGACTCCGGGGTGGACCCGTTCCGGTTGGCCGACGGCGAGCGGCCCGAGGGCGACGGCGAGGTCGCCATCGACCGCTACACGGCCGACGCCGGCGATCTCGGCGTGGGCGACACCGCCACCGTCCTCACCCCGTCCGGCAGCCAGGAGATGACGGTGGCCGGCATCGTCACCTACGGCGAGGCCGACACGGTGGCCGGCAGCTCGGTGCTCCTGTTCGACCTGCCGACGGCCACGACCCTCATGGGCGAGGAGGGCAAGCTCAACGCCCTCTACGTCACGGCCGTCGACGGGGTCGACGCCGAGACCCTGACCCGTCGCATCGCCGAGGTGGTGCCCGACGGGGTCGAGGCCGTCACCGGCCAGGCTGCGGCCGACGACACCAAGGACGAGATCCGCACCGCGCTGGGGTTCCTCAACGCCTTCCTCCTGACGTTCGCCCTGATCGCCCTCTTCGTCGGGTCGTTCATCATCTACAACACCTTCTCGATCCTGGTGGCCCAGCGGTCCCGGGAGAACGCCCTCCTGCGGGCGATCGGCGCCAGCCGCCGGCAGGTGCTCCTGGCCGTGCTGCTGGAGTCGGTGGCGGTGGGCCTGGTGGCGTCGCTGCTCGGCCTGCTGGCCGGGATCGGGGTGGCCGCCGGGCTCAAGTCGCTGCTCGGCGCCCTCGGCCTCGACCTGCCCGGGGGCGGCGTCACCGTCGAGCCCCGCACCGTCGTGGTCGCGCTCATCGGCGGTCTGGGCGTGAGCGTCCTCTCGGCCGTCGTCCCGGCCCGGCGGGCGGCACGGATCCCGCCCATCGCCGCCCTGCGGGACATCGCCGTCGACGCGTCGGGCCGGAGCCGGGTGCGGGTGGTGCTCGGCGGGGCGCTCGCCGCCCTCGGCGGGCTGGCCGTCGTCGGCGGGCTGGGTGCCGAGGGGTCCGACGGCGCCGGCCTGGTCGGGCTGGGCGCCACGGTCGTGTTCGTCGCCGTCGTGGTGCTGGGCCCGATCCTGGCCCCGCCCATCGTCGGCCTCCTCGGCGTGCCCGTGGCCCGGCTGACCGGCATGACCGGTGCCCTGGCCCGTCAGAACGCCCTGCGCAACCCCAAGCGCACGGCGTCGACGGCCGCCGCCCTCATGATCGGCGTGAGCCTCGTGGGCGGCATCTCGATCATCGCCTCGTCCACCCGCGCCTCGCTCGACCAGGTCATCGAGCGGTCCTTCGAGGGCGACTTCGTCGTCAGCGCCGGTGGCTTCGACGGCTCGGGCGGGGTCAGCCCCGACCTGGCCGAGGACATGCGGGCCCTGCCCGAGCTCGAGGCGGTGACGGGCCTCGCCTACGGCGCGGCCGAGATCGGCGGCGCCACCCAGTTCCTCGTCGCGGCCGACGCCGCCGCCCTCGACCAGGTCGTCGATCTGGGCCTGACCGAGGGCTCGCTCGCCGACCTCGGGCCCGACGGCATCGCCATCGACCGGGACCGGGCCGTCGAGGACGGGCTGGCCGTCGGCGACCCGATCGAGGTCGTCTTCACCACCGGGCCGGCCGAGCTCCGGGTCGCCGCCATCTTCACCGAGGCCGAGGTCGTCGGCGGCTGGCTGCTCGACACCGAGACCTACGCCGCCCACGTCGACGGGCCCGTCGTCGACGCCCAGATCCTCGCCACCGTCGCCGCCGGCACCACCCTGGCGGCCGCCGACGCGGCCATCGAGCGGGTCGCCGAGGCCTACCCGCAGGTGTCGGTGCAGGATCGGGAGGAGTACAAGGACGCCCAGGGCGCCACCATCGACGGTCTGCTCAACATGATCTACGCCCTGCTGGCGCTGGCCGTGCTCATCGCCCTGATCGGGATCGCCAACACCCTGGCGCTCTCGATCCTGGAGCGGACGCGGGAGCTGGGCCTGCTCCGGGCCGTGGGCATGACCCGGTCGCAGCTGCGGGCCATGGTGCGCTGGGAGGCGGTGCTGATCTCGGTGCTGGGCGCGGTGCTCGGCCTGGGCATCGCCCTGCTGTTCGGCTGGTCGCTGGTGACGGCGCTCGAGGACGAGGGGCTCGAGGTCTTCCGCCTCCCCGTCGCCCGGCTGGCGGTGATCGTGGTGCTCGCCGCCCTGGCGGGCGTGGGGGCCTCGCTCCTCCCCGCCCGGCGGGCCGCCCGCCTCGACGTC
>DASVEC010000666.1:0-5396 GCA_036380755.1 Iamia sp.
GGGGCCATCCGCCCGACCGAGGTCCGGCCCGCCCCCCGGAAGGCGACGCTCGTCGACAAGGGGAGCCGGGCCGTGCTCGCGCCCCTCCTCACCCGGCTCCGGGGCGGGCGGCTCACGCTGATCGAGTCCGACGGCACCGTCACGACGTTCGGGCAGCCCACCGACCTCGACGTCACCGTCCGCCTCCGCACGCCGGCGGTGTGGCGCGAGGTCACGACCCGGGCCAGCAGGGGGCTGGGCGCCAGCTACATCGACGGGTGGTGGGACACCGACGACCTGACCGGGCTGGTGCGCCTGGCCATCCGCAACCTCGACGTGCTCGACCGCATCCGCACCCGGTGGGACGCCCTGACCGGGCCGATCGCCGACCGGGCCCGCCGGCTCCGCCCCGAGAGCAAGGAGCGCGACCGGCGCGCCATCGCCGCCCACTACGACCTGGGCAACGACTTCTTCCAGCTCTTCCTCGACCCCGAGACGATGGCCTACAGCTGCGGGCTCTGGTCCGAGGGCGGCGGGGCCGGCACGTTGGCCGACGCCCAGCGGGCCAAGATCGACCGTCTCCTCGACCTCCTCGAGCTCGCCCCCAGCGACCGCCTGGTGGAGATCGGCACCGGGTGGGGCGGGCTGGCCCAGCGGGCCGCCGAGCGCGGGATCCGGGTGACCACCTGCACCATCTCCGACGAGCAGCACCGGCTGGCGACCGAACGGATCGTCGCCGCCGGGCTGGCCCACCTGGTCGACGTCGAGCTGCTCGACTACCGGGACCTCCTCGCCCGCGAGGGCGACGGCGCCTTCGACGCCCTGGTGTCGGTCGAGATGATCGAGGCCGTCGACTGGCGCGACCACCCCGCCTACTTCTCCACCTGCGGCCGGCTCCTGCGGCCCGGCGGCCGGCTCGCCCTCCAGGCGATCACCGTGCCCGACGGCCGCTACGAGCGGGCCAAGACGTCGAGCGACTTCGTCAAGGAGCACGTGTTCCCCGGCTCCTGCATCCCCTCGGTGGAGGCCATCGAGCGGGGCCTCGCCCGCCACACCGACCTGCGGGTCGAGCGGGTCGACGCCTACCCCCAGGACTACGCCCGGACCCTCGGCGCCTGGAACGAGCGCCTCTCCAACCGGGCCGACCAGGCTCGTGCCCTCGGCTACGACGACGCCCTGCTCCGCCTCTGGGAGTTCTACCTCTGCTACTGCGAGGGCGCCTACGCCGAGGAGTACGTGTCCCTCGTCCAGATGAAGGCGGTGAAGCCGTGACCGTCGCCGACGCCCTCTCGACCCTCTCGTTCAAGGCCCTCGACGCCGGGTTGGTGCCCGATGCCGTGCTCCACGCCGCCTGCCGGGCCCGGGTCGCCAAGCGGCTCCGCACCGAGCGGGCCGGCACCCCCGACGAGCGCAGCGAGCGCTTCCGGGCCCTCGTCTCGGATCTGCGATCGGGCGACGTCGCCACCCACACGGCCGAGGCCAACGAGCAGCACTACGAGGTCCCGACCCGCTTCTTCGAGCTCGTGCTGGGGCCGCACCTCAAGTACTCGTCGTGCCTCTACCCGCCCGGTGTCGACTCCCTCGGTGCGGCCGAGGCGGCCATGCTCGAGGTCTACGGCCAGCGGGCCCGTCTGGCCGACGGCCAGCGCATCCTCGAGCTGGGCTGCGGCTGGGGCAGCCTCACCCTCTGGATGGCGGCGACCTACCCCGGTGCGGAGGTCGTGGCCCTGTCGAACTCGCGCACCCAGCGCGAGCACATCGAGAAGCAGGCGGCCGAGCGGGGCCTGGCCAACCTCCACGTCATCACGGCGGACGTCTCGACCTTCGACCCGGCCGACCACGGCGAGGCCGAGCCGTTCGACCGGGTCGTGTCGGTCGAGATGCTCGAGCACGTCCGCAACCACGGCGTCCTCTTCGCCCGGATCTCGCGCTGGCTGGCCGACGACGGCCTCTTCTTCACCCACGTCTTCGCCGGGAGCGACGTCTGCTTCCGCTACGACGCCGACGACCGCCGCGACTGGATGGCCAAGCACTTCTTCTCCGGTGGCCTGATGCCCAGCGACGACCTCTTCCTCCACCTCCAGGACGACCTCGCCATCGTCGACCACTGGCGGGTGAGCGGCACCCACTACGCCACGACCTCGTGGGCCTGGCTGGCCAACCTCGACGCCCACGAGGCCGAGCTCCAGCGGCTCGTGGGGAAGGTCCAGGTCCGCCGGTGGCGGGCCTTCTTCGCCGGCTGCGCCGCCCTCTTCGGTCACGACGACGGCGAGGCCTTCGGCGTCAGCCACTACCTGTTCCGAGCGCGCCGCTAGTTAGGTTCGGCGGCGATGACCGACGCCGCCGCACGCGACCCGTTCACCCGGATGATGACCCTGGAGCCGCACGGGCCCGACACCTACGTGGGCACCGGGCCCCGCTACCCGTGGGGCGGGCTCTACGGCGGCCAGATCGTGGCCCAGGCGCTGCACGCCGCGGCCCAGACGGTCGTGCCCGAGCACAGGGTCCACTCGCTCCACGCCTACTTCATCCGCCGGGGCGACCACAGCGAGCCGGTCCGCTACGAGATCGCCCGCACCCGCAACGGCCGGTCGTTCACGACCCGCACGGTCGAGGCCCGCCAGGCGGTGGGAGCCATCCTCTCGCTGTCGGCGTCGTTCCAGGGCGACGAGGAGGCCCCCGAGGTGCAGACCACGACGCTGCCGGAGGTGGCCTCGCCCGAGGGCGCGCCGAGCGACTCGTGGAGCCCGGCCTACGACCGCGTGACCCTGCCCCCGGACCCGGCGACGGGCACGGCCGCGGCCTGGCTCCGTCTCCGCCACCGCCTCACCGGGACCGACGACACCCCGACCGTCCACGCCGCGGCACTGGCCTACATGTCCGACGACGTGCCCACCGACGCCGCCCACGTCCTCGACCCACGGGGCCGGGACGCGCCGCCCGACAGCGGCCTCATCGGCTTCAGCCTCGACCACGCCGTCTGGTTCCACCGCCCGCTGCGGGCCGACGAGTGGCTGCTCCACACGGTGACGTGCCACGGCCTGATCTCGTCGCGCGGCCTCACCGTGGGCCGGGTCTTCGCCGCCGACGGCACCCACGTGGCGACCACGACCCAGGAGGTCCTGCTCCGCCCGCGCCGATAACGGATCAGGTGCTGCTGCTGGCGCCGATGAGCACGACGTTGAGCACGATGACGAGCACCACGAGCACGAGGGTGACACCGAGCAGGATGGTGCCGACCATCCCCAGGATCCGCCCGACGTTGACGTTGCTGCGGTTCGAGTAGCGCAGCGGGTCGCGGTCGATCTCCTCGAGCGCCCTGTTCCCCATCACCCAGGCGAACGGGGCCACCAGCTGGCAGGCCACGATGCCCAGGATCCCGAGGACGAGCACCATGGTGCCCTGCGGGTGCTCGACCTGGCCGCCGTAGCCGCCGCCGTACCCCGGCTGCTGGTATCCGCCGTATCCGCCCGGTGGGTATGACATCGCCGAAGCGTAGGTCAGAGGCGCTCGATGATCGTGACGTTGGCCTGGCCCCCGCCCTCGCACATCGTCTGCAGGCCGTAGCGCCCACCCGTCTGCTCGAGGTGGTTGAGCAGCGTCGTCATCAGCCGGGCGCCCGTGGCCCCGAGGGGGTGGCCGAGGGCGATGGCGCCGCCGTTGGGGTTGACCTTGGCCATGTCGGGCTTGAGCTCGCGCTCCCACGCCAGCACCACCGAGGCGAAGGCCTCGTTGATCTCGACGGCGTCGATGTCGTCCATCGTCATCCCCGTCCTCTCCAGGGCGTGCTGGGTGGCCGGGATGGGCGCGGTGAGCATGAAGATGGGGTCGTCGCCCCGGACGCTCATGTGGTGGATGCGGGCCCGGGGCGTGAGGCCGTGGTCCTTCACCGCCTGCTCGCTGGCGATGAGGAGCGAGGCCGAGGCGTCGCTGATCTGGCTGGCGACGGCGGCGGTGACCCGCCCGCCCTCGACCAGCGTGGGCAGGCTGCGGATCTTGTCCCAGTTGGGTTCGCGGGGGCCCTCGTCGTGGGCCAGCTCGCCCACGGGTGCGATCTCGGCCTCGAACCGGCCCTCGTCCCGGGCCCGGATGGCCCGGGTGTGGGACTCGACCGCGAACTCCTCCATCTCGTCCCGGGAGATGTCCCACCTCTCCGCGATCATCTCGGCGCCGCGGAACTGGCTGACCTCACCGTCGCCGTAGCGCTCGACCCAGCCCGGCGAGGTGGTGAACGGATCCGGGAACCCGAGGTCGGAGGCCAGGGTCATGGCCGAGCTGATCGGGATCTGCGACATCTGCTGGACGCCCCCGGCGACCACCAGGTCGTTGACCCCGGCCATCACCGCCTGGGCGGCGAAGTGGACCGCCTGCTGGGCCGAGCCGCACTGCCGGTCGACCGTGGTGCCGGGGACGTGCTCGGGCCCGCCCGCCACCAGCCAGCACGTGCGGGCGATGTCGCCGGCCTGCCCACCGACGGAGTCGACGTTGCCGAAGATCACGTCCTCGACGGCGCCGGGGTCGACGCCCGTGCGGTCGAGCAGGGCCCGGATCGACAGGGCCCCGAGGTCGGCCGGGTGGATCTGGCTGAGCCCCCCGCCCCGCTTCCCGACGGGGGTGCGGACGGCGTCGACGATGAAGGCCTCGGGCATGCCCCGACGATACCTGACGCCCCGTCAGATCAGCGGCGCGTACCGCCCGTCCATCTCGGGGCGTACCGTCGGGGGAGGCCTTCCGGGCGGGAGGCCCAGGAGGTGCGGACGGATGCGCAGGACCTCGACACGGCGTTCCCGACGGACGGCCGCCGTCATCGCCGGGGCGGCTCTCGTCGCCGCCGGGCTGGTGACCACGCCGACGCCGGTGGGGGCGGCCCCGGCCGACAGCGACACTCTGGTGTTCGTCCCCTCGCAGGGCGACCTGTGGTCGTTCCGCCGCAACGGCATCGGGTGGGCCCATGTGTTCGGGCCGACGGCCATGACCTTGGAGGGGGACTTCACCACCTCCCCCGGCACCGACGTCTTCGCCTACAACCCGGGACCGAAGGACGACGGCGTCGTCAAGATCGTCCCCAGCGGGGCCGGCGGTGCGGTCACCACTTTCGTGTTCAAGCTCGTCAACGGGACGTACACCCCGCTGGTGGGCGACTTCGACGGCAACGGCGTCGACGACATCATCTGGTACGCCCCGGGTGCCGGGGTCGACACGATGTATCGCTTCGCCGGCTCCGTCGGCGGGCACGCGTCGATGTCGCTCACGATCAACGGGACCTACCAACCGGTCGTCCTCGACGCCGACGACGACGGGTACGACGACGTCCTCTGGTACGCCCCCGGCGCCGCCGCCGACAGCATGTGGCTCTTCGGGCCGGGCGCCAGCCACACCACCAAGGCGGTCGCGATCAACGGGACCTACCAGGTGCG
>DASVEC010000667.1:0-2310 GCA_036380755.1 Iamia sp.
CGGGAGCACGCCCGCGAGGAGGCCTACTCCTTCCTCGGCCCGGTCGACGTCACCTTCGAGCCCAGCAACCTCCGGGCCGGCACCTGCCAGGTGAACGGCCGTCTCAAGGAGGGCAAGGGCGGCGCCGGGGCCGGATCGCTCGTCCTCCCCACCGGCGATCGCATCCCGCTGGGCGAGAGCGTCATCACCATCGGCCGCCGGGCCGAGTCCACCATCGTCCTCTCCGACCCCAACGTCAGCCGCAACCACGCCGAGATCCGCCCGGCCGGGTCGGGCTGGGTGCTGGTCGACCTGGGCTCGACCAACGGGTCGCGCGTCGACGGCATCCGGGTCTCGATCCAGCCCCTCGAGGACGGCAACGAGATCAGCTTCGGGAACACCCGCATCTGGTTCGAGGCCAGCTGATCGACTCCTGGCCGGCCGGGCCGGGGGGTGCCCACCCCCGCACCGGACCGTCCTGGTCAGGGGGCGACCGGTAACCTCCCCGGCGTCATGTCCGACGAGCTGCTCACCGTCCTCAAGTTCGTCTTGCTGGCCCTGCTCTACCTGTTCTTCTTCCGGGTGTTGCGGGCCGTGTGGGTCGAGCTGAACCCCCCTCGCGCGGTCGAGCGGGCCCCGGCCGGCGGTGGCGGCTACGTGCCCCCCGCCGCGGCCGCGCCGCCGAACCTGTCCAAGCGGCAGGCGAAGCGGGTCCCCACCCAGCTCACCGTGCTGGAGCCGGCCGACCAGCGAGGACGGTCGTTCCCGCTCGCCGCCGAGATGACGATGGGCCGGGCCGGTGGGTGCCAGGTCGCCATCCCCGAGGACACCTTCGCCTCGCAGATCCACGCCCGCATCTTCAACCGCGACGGCCAGACGTGGGTCGAGGACCTGGGCTCGACCAACGGCACGTTCGTGAACCGCTCGCGCGTCACCGCCGCGGTGGCCGTGCAGCGGGGCGACCAGGTCCAGATCGGCAACACCGTCCTGGAGCTCGGATGACCGTCCTCCTCCCCATCCCGCCCCAGGAGCCCCGATGACCACGTTCCGCGTCGGTTCGGCCAGCGACGTCGGCCAGGTCCGGTCCAACAACCAGGACTCCAAGCTGGTCGCCGATCACGTCTCGGTCTACGCCGTGGCCGACGGGATGGGCGGCCACCAGGGCGGTGAGGTCGCCTCCGCCATCGCCGTCGAGACCCTCGAGGCCACCATCACCGCGCCCACGACGGCCTCGGTCGTCGAGGCGGTGAAGGAGGCCAACCGGCGCATCTTCTCCCGCGCCGCCGACACCGACGAGCTGCGGGGCATGGGCACCACCCTGGTGGCCATCGCCCTGGTCGACCAGGGCACGGACGAGGAGGAGGTCGCCTGGGTCAACGTCGGCGACTCCCGCGCCTACCTCCTCCGCGACGACGAGCTCCACCAGCTGAGCCGGGACCACAGCCTGGTCGAGGATCTCCGCCGGGGCGGCCAGCTGAGCGACGAGGAGGCCGCGGTCCACCCGCAGCGCAACATCCTCACCCGCGCCCTCGGCATCGACCACGAGGTCGAGGTCGACACCGGCGCGGTGGTGCCCTTCCAGGGCGACCGCTTCCTGCTCTGCAGCGACGGCCTCTTCAACGAGGTCGACCGGGCCACTCTCATCGCCACCCTCTCCGACGGCGACGACCCCGACGCGGTCGCCCGCGAGCTGGTGCGCCTGGCCAACGCCGGCGGCGGGCGCGACAACATCACCGTCGTCGTCGCCGACGTGATCGACGACGGAGGCCGCTCGGCCCGCGCCGCGGCCGCGGCCGGCGCTGCGGTCGTGGCCGACGACGGCACCGCCTCCTCCGAGGACGAGCAGGGCACCGACGCACCCACCCAGGAGATGCCGGCCGTCTCGGTCGACGACGACGCGACCGTCGTCGCCCCGGCGGCCGCGGCCGCGGCCGCCGCCCCGCCACCGGGCGCCCCGACGACCGACCCCGGCCTCGGCCCACCGCCTCCGCCCCCGCCGCCGGCCGAGCCCGTGACCGAGCCGCCGACCGACGGGCCGTTCCCGCCCGCCCCCGACCCCGGCTTCCCGAGCGACGACGCCGACGACGAGGACGTGGTCCCCGCCGACGACCTGCCCTTCGGACGGGGCACCACCGACCTCTACCAGGACCTCGACACCGCGGGCGGACGGCACAAGGCGCTCACCGCGATCGTGGTCCTCGTGGCGCTGGTCCTCGTCGGCGGCGCCGCCTACCTGGGCCTCTCCTGGTACGCCAACCGCACGTACTTCCTCGGCACCGAGGACGAGCAGGTCGTGATCTACCGGGGCCAGCCCGGCGGCTTCCTCATCTT
>DASVEC010000668.1:0-9215 GCA_036380755.1 Iamia sp.
CTGACTACGGATCAGAAGGTTGGGGGTTCGAGTCCCTCCGAGCGCGCTGAAGTCCCTGGTCAGGGGCAACGGCCGAGGTCGCGACCGCGTGTATGCGAGGTGCGTTGCCCTCAGCTCACTGAGCCCGCTGCTGCCAGGCCGCGATGTGGTGGTCGTGGAAGGGCCAGAAGGTGATGAGGGCGTGAGCGAACATCTCGTTGCTCGTCCGGTCCCCCGTCGACGAGTCGAAGATGCGGCGACGAAAGCTCGACAGGAAGGTCTTGCACGCCCCCTCGGTCCGCCCGCTGGCCTCGGCCAGCGAGGCCATGTCCGTGATCGGGTGCGGCATGACCGTCCACCCGTCGTCGATGATCGGCCCCACCATGGCGAGCAGGTACTCGCGTGCGTCGGCGAGACGGTCGTACTCCTGGCGGAGCGCCTGCCCGATGGCCAGGCTCAACCCGGTCGGGAGGGTGGTCGGTTGCGAGCCGGGTGTCCAGACCGAGCTCGGTAGGTCGGGGCAGTCGACCTCGACCTCATGGTCGCCGACCCGCACCACGGTGTGTCGGGTGCGCAAGGTGAACGTGGACCCGCAGCCGAGGTCCAGGGAGTACCAGAGACCGTCGCTGACCTCGCAGGAGATCTTGGTGCTCCGGTTGATCGCCACCCACCCGCCGCCTCGACGGCTGAGCTCGAGCTGCGCCCGGCTCACGTCCTGTCGTCCTGGTGCGATCTGCGTGCGGCCGAGGACGCAAGGCGCCCTCCACTGCCCCTGGGAGGTCCGGGCGGTGGTCATCGCGCCGCCTCGCCGTGCTCCACCCGCGCCACGATCACCGAGATGTTGTCGTCGCTCGTCTCCAGGGCCAGGTCGATGAGCCTGGCTGCGAGGTGCTCGACGGGTCCGTCCGCACCGACAGCAAGTGCGTCCCTCATGGTGGCCTCCGAGACGAACTCGGAGAGCCCGTCGGAGGCCACGACCACGATGTCGCCCGGTCGCACCGACCGCGTGGACGTGGAGAACTGCACGCTCTCGCTGCCCACGAGCCGAGTGACCAGGTTGGGGATGGCCTGCCTCTTCGCCCGGTCGAGTGGCTCGCCTCGTCCTAGCTCGTCAGAGAGGCGGTGGGAGGTGGTGAGGACGTCAAGACGTCCCTCCTGGAACAGCCAAGCCGGCGAGTCCCCGGCGTTGGCGGTGACGATGCGCCCACCCGCCTGATCGGAGAGGCCGATGGCGGTGAGGGTGGTCGAGGCGAGCCGGGTGTCGCCGTACCGGCCGAGCACCCGCCGGTTGGCGTCCTGGGCCACCGCCACCAGCAGGTCGTCGCGGCGGGGGTCCCAGCCGAGGCGCATCGTCTCGATCGCGGTCTCGGCGGCCTCGGCGCCGTGCGCGGACCCCCCGACGCCGTCGGCGAGGAGGAGGAGGGAGCTGCCATACCAGATCCGGTCCTGGTTCGTCGGCCTGCTTCCCGTCAGTGATTGCCCGGCGCTCTCGAAGTGGAGGGCGGCGTCGCCGTCGTCGTCCGACATCCAGAAGCTGACGTGCAGCGATGGCGCATCGTCGCCGCGACTGGCGCGGAGGACACGAGGATCGGTGGTCGTGATCACGAGCTCGGCGCCCGGATCGAGGACTTGGTCGCCCACGAAGATCGGTACCCGCAGGGCGCGGAGGTGCACCTCTGATCCATCGTGGACGATCTCGAAGGCGGCACGGCTGATCGTCCTGTCGTCGCCCGCACCGAACTCGTCCCGGCCCATGACGACGCTGTCCCCGGCTTGGAGCTCTGCCACCACGGCGCCATCCGGCTGCATCACCACGACGACCATGTGGGCCGCGAGTGGTTCGGACGTCGACCGCACACGGGTCAGGCCTGTCGCGCCGCGCCGCGAGGTTGGGGCGCTCGCCGACGAGCGCAGGGCGCGCAGGGCCCCCCTCTCCGGCACGGTGGCGGGGTGGGGATCGGGGGTCCTGCGCTCGGTCTCTCGGCGCTCGTCGACCGGTTCGGCGACGTGGCGAGCCACGACCTCGGCGGCCTCTGCGAGCGCTGGTGCGGCCGGACGAGTCCGGACCGGTGGCCGTGCGTCGTACTTCGGTTGGACGTCGGTCCTGTTCACCGACGACTGCTCGACCGCCGGAACGTGGGACCGCCTCCTGCGACGTGGCGATCGGCGGAGGCGGGGGCGACCGACCCGCCTGCTGCGGCCGGCTCGGGCCCGCGCGATGGTCAGCGTGGTCCCGACGACGATGCCGCCGAGGAACGCGGCGACGACGAGAACCGGGGTGCTCACGACGCGTCCTCCATGTCCGGGGGGAACATGGTGCTGTCGCCGTCCTCGGTCGTCTCGCGGTAGTAGAGCTGGGACAGCTCGTCGTCCGTGAGCACGGCGCGGCAGCGGGCGAGGTCCCGTCGGGCGCTGTCCAGGGACACCTCGTCACCGCGCCCATCGGCTCGCTCCCGGGGCTCGAAGGACAACCACTGCGTGATGAGGTCGTCGATCACCTCCGGCATGCCGGGCACCAGGCCGCGCACGGGGGTGAACGTCAGGCCTTCGCCCTTCTTGTAGCCGACCTCGTAGTCGTTGTCGGCGTCTCGCTCGTAGGGATGGAGGCCGGTCAACATCCAGAACAGCGTCGCACCGACGCTGTAGATGTCCGAGAACGATGTCAGAGGCGCGCCCCGGGTGAGCTGCTCCGGGCTGCAAAAGGCGATCGTCCGGGGCTGCGTCAGCTTGTCGACTGCCTTCGGCCGGATCGCGATGCCAAGGTCGATGACGACGGCACGCCCCTCCGAGTCGAGGACGATGTTGGTCGGGTTGATGTCGAGGTGCACCAACGTCGCCGCTGAGCGCAGGACGTACAGCCCGTTCAGCACGTCGTCGACGAGGTCCAGGATCGTCTCGAGGCTGACAGCCGAGGGGAGGGCCCTCGTCAGGTCTCCCCGCGAGTGGTAGTCGAGGATGATGAACCGGTAGCTCCCGTCCTTGTCGGCGGCGCGCTTGTTGATCACGAAGCGCGAGCTCACCGCTTGAAGGTGGTAGTGCTTGTTGAACTGGTTGATCGCCAGCCGGATGATGTCGTCCGGTTCGTTGCGAGGATCGGTGTAGCCGTAGAAGACGTACTTGGCCACGACCTCCTCGTCGGCGTTGCTGCGGTCGACCGCTCGGGCGGTCGTCACCACGCCAGGCCGGATCGCCTGGACGACCTGCCAGCGCCCACCGAGGAGAGGGAGCGCGTCGGGTGCGGAGGACCCGGTCTCGGAAGAGGTTCCGTCGTTGCGCTGGCCGCCGAGGCCACCGCCCTTGGCGTTGTCGTTGCGACCCGCGACGCCGCGGTCGTGAACCGCCGGCTCGGGGATCTCGCCGAGCCGGCGGGTGAGGACGGGAACGGCCCTGACCCCGAAGTTCCACCATCCCCTCCCGACGGCGGCGACGATGCCCACCGTCGCTGACGTGGCGGTATCGATCAGATGGGTGCCGATGCTGGACACCGCACGGGTCGCTCGCGTGAGGGCTGTCAGGACGACCGCCAGGGCGTACATGAGGAGCCCGACCCCGATGGCGAGCAAGAGGAAGACGCCCCACCCGGTGGCCGCCGACATCAGGGTCAGGGTCATCGGGATGCCGACGTACGTGAGGAACTCTCCGATCCTGAACCCTTCGTCGGGCGCCGCCGCGGCCGTCGGAACGGAGGTCGGCGTCTGCTCGCCGGCCCCAGGAGCGGTCGTGGTCGTGACCGTGGTGCCCGGAGCGAGCTCAGCTGTCGAAGTCGCCGCCTGCCGGGCCCGAGCGTCCAGGATCGTTGTGTACCGGAAGTACCCCAGGCCGCCTTGGCAGGCCAAGACGCACAGGAGGAGGACGGCGCTCAACGCCACCACGAGCTTGCGTCGGCGGGAGTCGCTGTGCGTCGGCGGCCCCGTCGCCCGACGCCAGGGAACCGGGAACCGGCGCCGGCTCGGCGCCGCATCGCCCTCGGATGCGCCGTGGCGCGGCGTCGTGTACGAGTCGATCGGCTGGAAGAACCCCGAGAATCCGACGGCGTCGAGCAGAAGCGCCGAGCTCCCGGCGGCCGACGCCACGAACCCGGCGACGAGGAGGGTGCGCAGGACCTGCTCGGTAGAGCTCTCTGGTGCGCAGGGCGGCAGCGTCGTCGGAGCGGTGGCTGGCGCTTGGCCCGAGAAGGCGAAGGGGGCCGATGTGGACGGCAGGGTCGTCGTCGTGCTCGTCGGCGTGGCGTCGGGATCGATGCACGCGGCGTCGTCGCCGTCGTCGAACACGGCGTCGATGGTCCGCTCGGTCATCTCGTAGTCGCCGATCGTCACGGCGATGCACAGTCCTCCGATCAGGACCCCGCCGATGATCTTGAAGATGGAGTACTCGCGACCGCTGATCACCTGCCAGATGGCGCGACTGCCGTTGCGCACCGAGCGCTCGAGTTCCTCGATCGCCTCGCCGCCTGCGCTGAGGAGGCGGAACGGTGCGGTGAGGAACGCCCGCACGGTCTCGCTGAGAACGTCGCGGTGGTGGGCGATGAGGATCGTCAGCGCCAGTACGCCGAGGGCCAGGACGATCGGTGTCATGGCTCGAGGACCCTGTAGCGGGTACTGGGCGCCACGAATGGCTCGACCGTGGCGCCGAGGTCCGCGTGTCGGCGGGTCACCTCTTGCTCACGCTGTCCGCACTCCTGCGCGGCGGGTGCACCAGGCGTGCCCGGGTCGCCCGAGACGACCTCCTCGCAGGTGAAGTTCACGACCGAGACGCGGACGAGGTCGAGCCGCCGGTTGATGGTCTGCTCGGGCGCCGTCTGCTGCATGTCGCTGGCGTAGACCAGCCGCTTGGCCGACTCTGCAGGGGCGCTGGCGAAGGTCATGGCGGCCGCGTCGGTGCAGCCGAAGACATCGGTGGTGGTGGAGGGCGCGACCCTGGCTCCCACCATGGCGTCGAGCTGTTGGGTGAGCTGTACGAGCTGTAGGTCACGCTTCTGTCGCCAGTCACGGAGGGCTGCCTCGTGATCACGGAGCTGCTGCTCGTACGCCACCTGCGGACGGGTGTCGAAGGGGTTGTCTGGCGGCGGAGCGGTGGGTGGCGGTGGCTCAGGCTCGACGATCGGGATCGTGATCGGCCCGGAGAGGGCGTTCTGGGGGAGGTTCGACGTCGCGGTGATCGCTCGCACGTAGATGTCGACCGTGGGGTGGCCCGGGCTGTTGAACCAATCGATCGCGTCGGTGTGCAGCTGTTGGAGGGTCTCGACGAGGAGGGGGAACTCCGTGCCCTGCAAGGCATAGGTGTCGGAGAAGTCGAGGCACAGGACCAGGACGACGGGTCCCGGCCCCGGAGCGACGACCGCCGTGGTCGTCGTGGTGGTGTCGGCTGCGTCCTCGTTCCCCTCGGCATCGCCGCACGCAGCGGTGCCGATCACGAGGAGGGCGACGCCGATGGCGGCAAGTGTGGTGCGCATGTTCCTCCGGGCTGGTCTCGGGGCCTCGGGGGTGACCTTCTCCCAGGACGGTCCGGATGCGTCATGACTGGAGTCAGCGAGGAGCTCGCGCTCCTGGCCCCGACCTCGGCCGCGGCGCGGCACGGCGCGCGTCGACGATGCCTTCACGTTTCCCTCCCCGAGGCGCCGAGCGGCGCCTACTGCCAGAACTCTACACATCCGCCGTGCACCGTCAGAGACTGCCGTGACGGCGACTCAGCAGTCCTTCGGGGAGGCGGTCGCGGGGCGGCGGCGCAGCGGCGTGTCGGGTGCCATGCGCTGGAACGAGCACAGCGGCCCCCGGCGCCCCAACCGGATCTGGTCGCCGTGCCGAAGGACGGGCGCCGAGGCCTGGCCCGGCAGGATCTTCGCTCCGTTGAGGTAGGTGCCGTTCGTCGACCCCAGGTCCACGACCCGCCACGTCGACCCTTCACGGACGACCTCGGCGTGGCGCGCCGAGACGGTTGCCCCGTCCAGCACCACGTCGGCGGTGGTGGACCGGCCGAGGACAAGGCGCGTCGATGACGCGGGCAGCATGATGCTGGTGCCGTCCGGAAGCCCCAGCTCGCTGGCGGACATGGGTTGGGTGGCGTACTGGGTCGGGCGGCGCCCGTGCGAGGTCTGGCCGTGCCCGAAAACCTTGGTCGGTGCCAGGCCGGCGGCGGGCGAGCCCGATCCGTCCCGGGCGAAGGAGGCCTCCACGCGTGGAGCGCCATCGTGTCCGTCGGGGTCGACGACGATGGTGATGCGGGGTGTGCTCGGGACCACCCAGCCCTTGGCCTCGGCTCGGGCCTCCAGTTCCGCCCGCAGGTGGTCGATCACGAGCGGGATCACGTCACCGAGCACGGCGTGGTCGGCCTCGGAGACGTGCACGGTGTAGCACCGGGGGACGAGGACGCGCCCCGAGACTCCCGGCGAGAGGCAGGCCAGCATCCTCCCGAGGATGCGCTTCTCGAGCTGGCCGAGGCTGATGTGGATGGTGGGCCAGGCTCGGCGGTGCAAGTGGACGGCGGTGTCCCGCCAGCTCACGGCCGCGAGGCGGGCCGCTGCGTGGCGAGCGAGGACGGCGATCGCCGCCGCAGCGCCGGTCAGGGTGACGAGATGCCACATGACGTGCTCCCTTCTCCATGGGTGTCATCTCCACCCTTGACGGGAGCGGCCGTGCAGGGCAGTGAGTCCACTCAGCGCGGTCATGGGGGCTCTCGGAGGACGATGTGCTCATGTTTGCGAAGACAGGTGACGTGGATCCGTCCGTCGTGGTCCAGGCCCTTCCGTTCGTGGTGCCCGGCGTGGTGGCCGTGCTGGGCGTGTTCCTCGGCAAGCGATGGGAGGCGAGAGGCGGACATCGGGCGTGGCTTCGCGACCAACGCCTCATCGCGTACACGACGTTCCTCGGAGCCGACCTCGATCTCTACAACCAGCTCGGCGACACCGTGCCGCTTCGTCGGGAGCATGGAGACTTCGATGATCGAGACGTCGTCGACCCGCTCCTCGATCACCTCGGTGCCGCGGACAGCAGGGCCGACCTGCAGCGCCAGTCCCTGGCCCGCATCGAGGTGGTGGGCCCTGAGTCGGTGATCGAAGCGGCGCGAGCGTGCCACTACGCCACGAACGCCTACCTCGACGTCCTGCTGTCCGAGACCTGGCGAGAGACGGATCTGGAGCAGGCCCACATGGCGAGCCGCAAGGCCCGGCGCGCCTTCTCCCAGACGGCCCGAGGCGTCGTCGGCGGAGACAGTGCCTGACGGTTCGCCAACACGTCTTCGGTCGCTGGCGGTGATGCCTCGAGACAGGCCTACTACGGATCAGAAGGTGGGGGTTCGAGTCCTCCGGGCGCGCTGAAGTGCTGGTCACGTAGGTTCGGCGGATGGATTGGACGGAGAGCTGGAGGGGGGTGCTTCCGGCGGGGGTGGTGGAGCGGTACGACGTGCGGGAGATCAGGAACGCGGCCAGGGTGTTCCAGGCGACCAACCCCGAGCGGTTCGCCGAGGTCGTCGAGGTGCTCGAGGGGTTCTCCCTCACGAGGGACGACGTGACCCAGGCGGGCGGGGGGAAGTCGATGCCGGCCAAGCGCCTCGACGAGGCCTTCCGGGAACGGGGCTGGCGGGAGGTGCGCCACGACACGACCGTCCACTCGGTCCTCAAGGTGATGCCCTACGCCAAGGCGGGCGAGAAGAAGGCGGTGATCCGCGAGACCGTGATCGCCAGCGAGGCGTACAAGGTCGACAACGTCAAGGACCGCGTCGTCGTCGACGTCGAGTGGAACGCCAAGGACGGCAACCTCGATCGTGACCTCGGCGCCTACCGGGCGCTCTACGAGGCGGGCATCATCGACTGCGGCGTCATCATCACCCGGACGCTCGATCTGCGAGAGCTGTCCAAGGCGTTCGGCATCGTGAAGTTCGACACCACCACGACGACGAACCTGTCCAAGCTCGAACCGCGCATGACCCGCGGCGACGCCGGCGGCTGCCCGGTCCTGGCCGTCGCCATCTCGCCGCGGTGCTACGACGGACCGATGCCCTAGCTGACGGCGCCGTAGGCCCGGTACTGCTGGCCGCGCGGGGTGATCTCCTCGTCGGCCTCGTGGCCCCAGCTGGTCCAGCCGGGCTGCGGGTATCGGGCGAACAGCTCGAGGTAGGGGCCGGGCGAGCACGCCTGGATGACCTGGTACTGCTCGTCGGGCTTGCGGGAGTGCTCGCGCTTGCGGGTCTCGATCATGTTGACCTGGCTGCGCCCGGGAGCGAGGGTGCGCAGGTTGCCGCGGACGCCGAACAGGATCGGTTCGGTGACGTTGCGGAAGTAGAAGCCGACGCCGCGGCCGTCGGGCCCGCCGTCCTTGCGCCGCTTGGCCCACACCACCATCGCCTTGTACGTGAAGCCCCACGCCTCCATCACGGCCAGACCGTCGGCCAGCAGCGCGTTGGGGACCCACAGGTAGCAGTGCGACCGATCGGCCATGACGTCGGCGACCGGCATCGCCGCGATCTCGGCGACGCTCATCGTGTCGTAGCGGGACAGCCGCTTGTGCTCCGGAGCGACCTTGCCGGTGCGGTTCTGGAACCGCCACGGCGGGTCGGCCAGGAGGGTGCCGAACGGCTCGCCGCCGAGGTCGTCGAGGGTGAGGCCCTCGATGTCGTCACCCATCGTCCCGCACCTCCGCGAGGGTCCTGCCGCCGAGCCGGGGCACCCGCCACCGCAGCCATCCGTCGACCGATCCGACGTCCAGCGCCGTCTTGGCCGCGGCCGTCGGGGTGGTGAACACGTCGTCTCCGAGCTCGATGGAGCCGTCCTTCCTCAGCAAGCCGTCGATCGGCGGCTTGTTGCGCCGTCGGATGACCAGCTGCTCGCGCGGTACGAGCCTGCCGTGTTCGATGAGGTCACCGAGGGACATCGTCCCGGTCGACCGTGCCATGGAGTACCTCACTGTCCGTCGGATCTTGAGATCTTCAGATCTCGGGATCTTACATGCCCGGGTGCAGCGAGCACGGGGATGCAGCCCGGACGATACGGAGGGGGTGCGACAGCGGGAGCTCGGGACCGACGCCACGCCACACGGTCAGGCGCAGGTGGCCTCGTACTCGCTCAGCTGGGCGAGCTCCTCGGCGTAGGTGTCGGCCGGCGGCGGATCGGAACCGTCAGTCGTGCCCACCAGGAACAGCAGCCGGACGTCCTCGTCGGCCACGACCAGCTCGGCGATGCAGCGGCCCTGCGCCGCAGGGAGGTCGGCCAGCTGCTCGATCAGGAACGGACGCAGGTCGAGGCA
>DASVEC010000669.1:0-2899 GCA_036380755.1 Iamia sp.
GAGTCTGTCCCCACGAGCGTGTCGGGGAAGGCGCGGCCGCCGTCGTCGACGACCACCCGGGCGAGGTGCTCGAGGTTGACCTGGTGGCAGATCCCGGTGTTGGGCGGCACCACGAGCAGCGTCTCGAAGGCCTGCTGGCCCCACTTGAGGAACTCGTAGCGCTCCTTGTTGCGCTCGAGCTCGAGGGCGGCGTTGAGGTTGAAGGAGTCGGAGCGAGCGAAGTGGTCGACCTGGATCGAGTGGTCGATCACGAGATCGACGGGGACGAGGGGCTCGATGGACGCGGTGTCGCCGCCGAGGTCGGCCATGGCGTCGCGCATGGCGGCCAGGTCGACGACGGCGGGCACGCCGGTGAAGTCCTGCATCAGCACCCGGGCGGGGGAGAAGGAGATCTCGGCGTCGCTGGCCCGGCCCGGCTGCCAAGCCGCCAGCCCGGCCACGTCGTCGGCGGTGACCTTCACGCCGTCCTCGGTGCGGAGCAGGTTCTCGAGCAGGACCTTGAGCCCGTAGGGGAGCCGGCCCACGTCGTCGGTGGCGGCGTCGAGGGCGAAGACCTCCACGCTCTGGTCTCCGACGGAGAGAGTCCGTCGGGCTCCGAAGCTGTCGCTGGCCATGGGGGTGGATCCCTTCGCTGGTGCTCGTCTCGTCCGGGTGTCGAACCTACTCGCCACCCGGCGGGGCCCGACCCGCCCTCGACCATACAAGTTGCAGACAGGTCCTGCCAACCCCGGGGCGCGGGCTACTCTGCCCCCGACGACGGCCGGCGGGGTCGTCGAGAGAAGGGGTACAGCCATGGCGGTGGCGACGAGTGGAGACCCGCGACGCGGGCGATGGACGAGGGCGGTGGCCGGCGCGGCCCTCGCCGTGACGATGCTGACGGCGGCGCCGTGGGCACCGGGCGGGGGAGGGCCGGCGGCGGGCCTGTCGCTCCTCCCGGCCCCGTACCTGTGGGTCACTGCCCTGTACGACGACGTGCTCGAGCGATCGCCGACGGCGGCGCAGCAGCAGGCGCGCGTCGACCAGATGGAGGCGGGACGGTCCCGGCGGGCGATCGCCGACGAGCTGGTCGGCAGCGCCGAGCATGCCGGCGTCATCGTGGACCGGATCTACGCGCGGGTGCTCGGCCGGGCGGCCGACTCCGCCAGCCGGAGCTACTGGATCGGCCGGCTGCGCGCCGGCGAGCGGCCCACCACGGTGGCGTCGTTCCTCTACGGCAGCCCCGAGCTGTTCACCCGGCACGGGGGGACGGCCGAGGCCTACGTGACCTTCCTCTACCGCGACGTCCTCGGTCGCGAGCCCGATGCGGCCGGCGCCGCCTACTGGACCGGCCGGGTCGAGGCGGGCGAGAACCGGACGGGCCTGGCCCGGGCGTGGCTGCTCACCCCCGAGGCCACGGGGCTCAAGGCCGTCCTGGTCTTCCTCGACGTGCTCGGCCGGCAGCCCACGCCCGCCGAGCAGGCCGACTGGGCGGGCCGGATCCGGGCCGTCGACGAGCGCCGTGTGCTCGCGGCCCTCGTCTCGACCGACGCCCACTACCAGAGGGCGAAGACCCCGTGGGCGTCGACCCGGCTCACCCGGGGCAACGACGACAGCAGCGACCCGGCCATCTCGGCGAGCGGCCGCATCGTCGCCTTCGCCTCCACGGCCGACGACCTCACCCCGGCGGGCTCGCCCGCCGGCTCGGACATCTACGTGCTCGACCGGCGCACCGGGCGCACCCGGGCCATCACCGCCGGCAACGGTGCCTCGACCAACCCGTTCGTCTCCCCCGACGGCTCCACGGTCGTCTTCGAGTCGGCGGCGTCGAACCTGGTCGCCGGGGACACCAACGGCAACGTCGACGTCTTCCGGGCCTCGACGCGAGGCGGCGGCACGATCGAGAAGCTGACCAGCGGCAACGGCCAGAGCCGGGCGCCCCGCACCAACGACGACGGGAGCATCGTCGTCTTCACCTCGTCGAGCGACCTGCTGGACATCGACGACGGGTTCCGGCCCCACGTCTACGTGTGGACCGAGGGCGCGGCCATCCCCCTTCAGCGGGTCGAGGGCCTGGGCGGCGACACGCTCGCCCCTGACATCTCGGCCGACGGTGGCACGCTCGTGTACCAGGAGGACCCGATCGACGAGGGGCCGTCGCAGGCGTACCTCCAGCGCCTGCCGCTCGGCACCACGCCGGTCCCGATCAAGGTGTCGGTCGACGAGGGGGCCACGCCCACGGTCTCGCAGGGCGGCAGCCTCGTGGCCTACGCCGAGTCGACGCCCGAGGAGGGCCCGTCGGTCCACCTCGTCGAGCTCCAGGCCGACACGATCGAGCACCGCGTGGAGATCGGCAGCGCGTCGGATCCGCAGCCCCGTCTCGCCGACGGTGGCGAGGGGATCCTCCTGCGTCGGATCTTCCCGGCGGGCTCGGCACCGGTGCCGCCGCTCGACACCTTCGTGCGGTTCGGCTCCCACCAGTCGGTCGGGGTCTTCGGGCTCCAGGGCAGCGACCTGCGGGCCGACGGTCGACTGGTCGTCGGCACCATGCCGATCGGCACGGGCGTGATCACCCAGATCGAGATGTTCGACACCGTGGTGCTCGACCGCTACACCACTCCTTGAGCCACTGGTCACCTGGACACGTGTCCGACAGAATGGCGCGGTGACGACCATCGAGGACCCGAGCACGGCCCACGACGACGGGGAGGCGGTGGCCGACGCCCTCGGCTACCGCCCCTTCGACGCCGACAACCACTACTACGAGGCCCTCGACGCCTTCAGCCGGCACCTCGACCCGGCGCTGGCGACGCGCGTCTTCCAGTGGGCCCAGATCGACGGGCGCACCTACCCGGTGCTGGGCGGCAAGGTGTTCCGGGGCGTGCGCAACGCCACCTTCGACCCCGTGGCCAAGCCCGGCGTG
>DASVEC010000670.1:0-4794 GCA_036380755.1 Iamia sp.
CGGTCGAGGGCCTGCCCGACGAGCCCCGGGCGTGGCTGCGCACGGTGGCGTCACGGCGGCTGGCCGACCAGATCCGGAGCGAGGTCGCCGGCCGGCGCCGGGAGGAGCGGGAGGTGGCCCGCGCCCCGGTGGACGCTCCCGACGCGCCCACGGCCGACGACACCCTGGTGCTGCTCCTCCTCTGCTGCCACCCGGGGCTGACGCCCTCGTCGCAGATCGCGCTGACCCTGCGGGCGGTGGGCGGCCTCACCACGGCCGAGATCGGGCGCGCCTTCCTCGTCCCCGAGGCCACCATGGGCCAGCGCATCAGCCGGGCCAAGCAGCGCATCCGGGCCGACGGAGCCCGCTTCGCGCTCCCCGCCGGCGACGAGGTGGAGGCTCGCTGGGCCGCCGCCCTCCACGTGCTCTACCTGATCTTCACCGAGGGGTCGACGGCGACGGCGGGCCCCGACCTCCACCGCCCCGACCTGACCGCCGAGGCCATCCGTCTCGCCCGCCTGGCCCTGCGGCTGCGGCCCGACGACGGCGAGGCGGAAGGGCTCCTCGCCCTCATGCTCCTGGTCGACGCCCGCCGGCCGGCCCGCACCGGCCCCGGTGGCGATCTCGTGCCGCTGGCCGAGCAGGACCGCCGCCTCTGGGACCGCGACCGCATCGCCGAGGGCGTCGCCCTCGTGACCCACGCCCTGCCGCGCGGTCTCCCGGGGCCGTACCGGATCCAGGCCGCCATCGCCGCGGTGCACGCCGAGGCGCCGTCGGCCGCGGCCACCGACTGGCGCCAGATCGTCGCCCTCTACGGCGTGCTCGACGCCCTGGCGCCCGGCCCCGTCGTCACCCTCAACCGGGCCGTGGCCGTGGCCATGGTCGACGGGCCCGAGGCCGGGCTGGCCCTCCTCGCCCCCCTGGACGACGACGATCACCTCGCCGGTCACCACCGGCTGGCGGCGGTGCGCGCCCACCTGCGGGAGATGGCCGGCGACCGGCTCGGGGCCGAGGCCGACTTCCGCACCGCGGCCCGTCTGACGACCAGCCTCCCCGAGCAGCGCTACCTCCGCGAGCGGGCCGCCTCGTTTTCGACCGAGCCCGTCGGGGAGTCGTAGACCCCCGATCGTGAGGAGCCCGAGGACCGTGCCCGACGCTGCCACCGCCAACGCCATCACCGCCGACGACACCATCGAGACAGGGGTGAGGGACTCGACCTACGACCTCGTCGTCCTGCTCCAGCAGGCCCTCGAGGACTGCGAGCGCTACCAGCACTTCGCCCGCGACGCCCGGGCCGACGACGACGACGAGCTGGCCACCTTCTTCGACGAGCTGGCCCTCAACGACCACGGCGTCGCCGCCCGCGCCCGCCTCCTGCTCAGCGCCCGCCTCTAGAGCGCTACGCCACCGGAGGCCGCCCGTAGCCGTGGTCGCGGGCCCAGTTGGCGGCCGCCACCCGTGTCCGCACGCCCAGCTTCCGGTACAGGTTGCGGGTGTGCGTCTTCACCGTGTTGATGCTGAGGAACAGGTCGTCGCCGATCTCCTGCGAGGTCATGCCGTCGGCCAGGCGCACGAGGACGTCGAGCTCGCGCGGGCGGAGATCGGGGGGCTGGCGCGCGTCGCATCGGGTGCGGCCGTGGGCCAGCAGGGCGTGGATGAGGACGCCGCAGTCGGCGGCGGCCGCGGCCCGGTCGTCCTCCGCGGCGCGGCGGTCGCGGGCCGCGAGCCGGGCGACCTCCTTGGCGTCGTAGGCGGCAGGGTCGGCCGCCAGGGCCTCGTCGACCGACCGGGCCCGGGCGTCACGGCTCCAGGCGGCCCGATCGCGCCGGTGGGCCCGGGTGGCCACGTCGGAGGCGATCTCGTAGGGGGTGCGGCGACCGTCGTCGTCCACGATCCTCCTCCTCGAAGGGCGGTGCGAACGGGTGTCGAGGTCAGCGGCGCCGGCGGGTGGACCGGCTCTCGCCGACCTGCTGCTCGAGCTCCATGATCCGGTGGATGCTGGCGGCGGCGTGGCCGTCGTCTTGCAGCTCCAAGGCCCGGCTCAACAGCTCGAGGTCGTTGCGGGAGTAGCGCCGCTGGTTGCCCGAGGGACGTCGCTCGTCGTGGTCGAGCGCCTCCCCGAGCCGCCGCAGGGCCTGCGTCCCGACCGCCAGGAGGTCGGCCGCCACCGCGACGGTGTAGAGCGGCTCGTCCGGATCGGCCAGCCGGGCGCGCCAGGACCGGGACGGCGAGCCATCCGATCCCGGCGCCGCCCGGCGGGCGCTCACGCGCTCGACCCGGCGATGGCCCTGGTGTCGCCGAGGGCGTGACGAACGTCGATGCGGCGGGTCTTGGCCGTCTCCCGGAGCGGCATGCGGATGCTGAGGACGCCGTCCACGTACTCGGCGTCGACGGACTCGACGTCGAGGGCGTCGCCCAGCACGATGCGCCGGCCGACCGTGGCCTCGGGACGCTCGCGGACCAGGAACCGGGCTCCCTCGGGGGCGCCGGAGCGGCGCGTCGCCTGGATCCGGAGCTCGCCCCGCTCGACCTGGACGTCGATCGAGTCGGGCACGACGCCGGGCAGGTCGAGGTCGACCGTGACCACGTCGCCGTGGCGGTAGGCGTCCATCGCCGTGGTCGGGCCGCCCGTCGTGGCGTCGAACATCCGGGCGACGGTCTGCAGCTCGCGGTGGGGATCGGTGCGCAGCAGCATGGTGGTTACCTCCCAACATCGGATCATGAACCTGCTGTCAGTCGACAACTTACCTATCCAACGACAGACACACAACCCCTCGGTGGCGGTTTGGGGGCTCCGGCGGAGGAGAGGGGCGGCGTCATGGCTCCCCCCGGCATGCGCGAGGTCAAGATCGAGCTCCCCGTCCCCATCGACGAGGTGTGGTCGGTGCTCGCCGATCCGACCACCTATCCCCGCTGGCTGGTCGGTGCCGTCGAGATCCTCTCGGTGGACGACGACTGGCCCGGGCCGGGCTCGTCCTTCCGGCACCGGGTCGGCGTGGCCGGGCCGCTCACCACCCAGGACAGCACCACGGTCCAGGTGGTCGACACCCCGCGCCAGCTCGTCCTCGAGGCCCGGGCCCGCCCCTTCGGCCGGGCCCACGTCGAGATCGAGGTCCGGCCCGGGGCCGGAGGCTGCGAGGTCGCCATGCGGGAGGGGTTGATGGCGCCGCTCACGCGTCTCACCCCGCTGGCCCAGCCGCTCATCGCGGCCCGCAACGAGAAGTCCCTGCGCCGGCTGCGCGACCTGCCCGAGATGGGCGGCGACGGCTGAGCGCTCCGACCCGCCGGCCGGATCGGCCGAGTCCTACCGTGAGACCCACGTGAGCATCACCGTCGACGCCATCGTGATCGGAGCCGGGCAGAACGGCCTGGCGGGGGCCAGCCTGCTGGCCGATCGGGGCTGGGACGTCCTCGTGCTCGAGGCCGCCGACGAGCCCGGCGGGGCGGTGCGCACCGGCGAGGTGACGGCACCCGGCTTCCGGAACGATCTCTTCTCGGCCTTCTACCCTCTGGCCGCGGTGTCGCCGGTGATCGGCGGGCTCCACCTGGAGGACCACGGGCTGCGCTGGGTCCACGCTCCCCACGTGCTGGCCCACGTCCGGCCCGACGGGCCCGGCGCCCTGCTCGACCGCGACCCCGCCGTCACCGCCGCCTCACTGGACCGCGACGCGCCCGGCGACGGCGATGCCTACCTCGACCTCCACGCCTGGTGGGATCGCGTCAGCGGTCCGCTGGTCGAGGCGCTGCTGACCCCCTTCCCGCCCGTGCGGGGCGGGGCCCGGCTGGCGGCGGCCACCCTCGGCCGCGACGCCCGGGCCACCGCCCGCCTCGCCCTCATGCCCCTGCAGCGCATGGTCGAGGAGCACTTCCGGGGCGAGGCGGCCCGGCTCCTCTACGCCGGCAGCGCCCTCCACGCCGACCTCACCCCGCAGAGCGCGGCCAGCGCCCTGTTCGGCTGGCTCATGGTCGGGCTCGGCCAGCAGGTGGGCTTCCCGGTGCCCGAGGGTGGGGCCGACCAGCTCGTCGCGGCCATGGTCCGCCGGCTCGAGGCGGCCGGGGGCCAGGTCCGCACCGGTGCGCGGGTCGAGCGGGTGCAGGTCGCCGACGGCCGGGCCACCGGGGTCGTCGTGGCCGGGGGCGAGGAGGTGCGGGCCCGCCGGGCGATCCTGGCCGACACCCACGTGCTCGACCTCTACCAGCACCTGGTCGGCGAGCAGCACCTGCCGCCGTCGGTCGTGCGGGCCATGGACCGCTTCCAGCCCGGATCGGCCACGATCAAGGTCGACTGGGCCCTCTCGGGGCCGATCCCGTGGACCGACGAGGCCGCTCGCCGGGCCGGCACCGTCCACGTCGCCGACTCGCTCGACGAGCTGACCGTGTCGAGCACCGACCTGGCCCGCGACCGCATCCCGGCCGACCCCTTCCTGCTCGTCGGCCAGATGACCACGACCGACCCGACCCGCTCGCCGCCCGGCACCGAGTCGGCGTGGGCCTACACCCACGTGCCCCAGCGGACGACGGCCGACTCCGGGCCCGACGGCCTCACGGGGCGGTGGGACGACGCCGAGCTGGCCACCTTCGCCGCCCGCATGGAGGCGCGGATCGAGAGGCTCGCCCCCGGATTCGGCACCCTCGTGATGGCGCGCCACGTCGCCGGTCCCCACGAGATGCAGGCCGCCGACGCCAACCTCCACGGCGGCGACATCGGCGGCGGCACCTCCCAGCTCCACCAGCAGCTGGTGTTCCGGCCCCTCGGCCCGGCGGGCAAGGGGCGGGCCGAGACGCCGATCCGGGGCCTGTTCCTGGCCTCGTCGT
>DASVEC010000671.1:0-3703 GCA_036380755.1 Iamia sp.
CCGACGACGACGTGCGTCGACCTCGACTTCTTCCAGCGGCTGGTCGACCTGGCCAAGGAGAAGGAGATCGTCATCGTCCACGACAACGCCTACGCCGAGCTGGGCTTCGACGGCTTCCAGCCCCCGTCGATCCTCCAGGCCGAGGGGGCCAAGGACGTCGCCGTCGAGCTCTACTCGATGACCAAGTCGTTCTCGATGGCCGGCTGGCGGGTGGCCTACATGGTGGGCAACGCCGAGATCGTGGCCGCCCTCCAGAAGCTCAAGTCCTACCTCGACTACGGCGCCTTCCAGCCGGTGCAGATCGCGGCGACGGTCACCTTGAACGAGGACCAGGACCACCCGGCCGAGGTGCAGAAGCTGTACCAGAAGCGCCGGGACGCGCTGTGCGACGGCCTGGCCCGCATCGGCTGGGAGATGGAGCCGCCCCGGGGGACGATGTTCGCCTGGGCACCGATCCCCGAGCCCTACCGCGAGATGGGCTCGGTCGAGTTCTGCTCGTTCCTCGTGCGCGAGGCCCACGTCGCCACCTCGCCCGGTGTCGGCTTCGGCCCGGGTGGCGAGGGCCACGTGCGCTTCGCCCTCATCGAGAACGAGCAGCGCATCGGTCAGGGCATCCGCAACCTCAAGCGCGCCCTCACCAAGCTGGGGTAGCTCCCCGCGAGCCGTTCACATCCGGTTCACAGCGGCACGGGTACACCTGTTCGCATGAACGAGCCTCCTGCCACCTTCGAGAGCGCTGTGGCCCGCGCTGCGGGTGTGCGGAACGCGGCCGATGCGGCGTTGGTCGATCTGGTGGTGACGGCGCTGGCCGAGGGGTGGTGGGAGGGGTGGAGGATCCACACCCCGGTGCAGTGGCTGATGTGGCGGGCGGGGGTGTCGCGGACCACCGCCCGTTCGGTGGTGCGTCTGGCCCGGCGGGCCGGTGATCTGCCCACGGTGATGGCGACGTTCCGTCGGGGCGGGTTGTCGTTGGACCAGGCGTCGACCGTCGCTCGGTTCGTACCGGCGGAGTACGAGTCGTCGGTGTGCGAGCTGGCCGTGAACGCGACGGTGCACCAGATCGTGGCCGCGACGCGGAAGTACGGCTTCGATGTCGACGTCGTGGAGCGGGAGCGTCCCGCACCGACGCGGTCGGTGTCGTTCGGGACCGACGAGGGCGACCAGTGGCGGGCGTCGATCCGCCTGCCGGCCGACGAGGGCCAGGTCGTCGAGGACGCGCTCAAGGCGTCGCGGGATCGGCTCCACGAGGTCCAGCGAGCGGCGGCCAAGGCCCGGGCCGAGGCTGACGTGCCGGTGAAGGTCTCGTGGGCCGACGCGCTGGTCGGGATGGCCCACTCCGTGCTCACCACCGACGCATCCGGCGCCGAGGTCTCCTCCCGGCCCGGCGTGCTGCTCCACCTCCAGGCACCGGTGGGCGACGCCGAGGCGTGGCGGGCCGAGATGCACATGGGGCCGGCTCTGCCGCCTTCGATGCGCCGGTACCTCACCTGCGACTGCGACATCTCGGCGGTGTGGCACACCGACGGTCACCCGGCCCAGGTCGGGCGGACCCAGCGGATCGTGCCCCGGCGGATCCGGCGGTTGGTCGAGCACCGCGACGGTGGCTGCCGCGTCCCCGGCTGCGACTCGCGCCTGTGGGTCCAGGTCCACCACATCGTCCACTGGGAAGACCACGGCGAGACGGTGACCTGGAACCTCATCTGCCTGTGCGGTCACCACCACCGCCAACACCACATGGGCCTGTTGGGCACCACCGGCAACGCCGACATGCCCGACGGCGTGGTCTTCACCACCGCCACCGGGAGGGTCCTCGAACCCGCCGGAAGACCGACCCCACCCACCGCGATGCCGACCGTCGCCCCCTACGACGGCCCCACCGGCGAGACCCTCCACCAGCACTGGGTCGTCTTCAACCGTCGACCGGTATGCACCCGGGACCCCGAACGAGAACCCGTCGCCTGACGGCTGAGCGCGCGCCCGAACTGCCGGGCCGTCCTACCCTGCGAGCATGGCGGTGGCGCGATGACCGAGCCGGGGGAGATGCCTCGGCCGGGATCGGAGCCACCTCTGGCGGACCGGTGGCTGGCCGAGCGCGCCGCGCTTCTGGTCGAGGGGCCCGTCCGTCGATACGTGGCGCGGGGCCGGGTCCGGATGGAGAAGGCCGCGGTCGACGACGGGCTCCTGTACGAGCTGATCGTGCCCCGGGCCCTTCGCCTACGGGTGACCGTGCCCCGGCAGACGGAGTTGGCGCTCTACCCGCTGGGGTCGGCGCCCGGCACGCTGCCGCTGGTGATCGTCGAGCTACCGCCCGACAGCGTCCTGGACGCCGTCGGCGAGCAAGGGGGTGAGGTCGACGTCCGGGGTGAGCCCGCCCCGGGACATGGGCTGGTGCTCGTGCTCGACGACGGCGAGGCCATCGGCTGCATCGGGCCGGCCCGGCCGCCGCCGCCGGTGATGGCCCGCCACCTGTGGGGCCTGCCGGCCGGGGGCTAGGTGCGGGCGGGGGCGCCGAGGATGCCGCCCATGCAGAAGCGGACGGTGGCGTCGATGATCGGGGTCGGGTCGCTGTCGGGGTCGACGTGGATCAGCGAGGCGCACAGGTGCTGGGTGACACCGACGACGGCGCGGGCCAGCAGGTCGGGATCGGCCTCGGGGATCCGCCCCTCGGCGATGGCCCGGGCGAGGGGGGCGGAGGCGTCAGCGGCGGCGATGTCCTCGCCCTTGCGGAGGCCCTCGGTGAAACGCTCCTCGGTGGCGGCGAAGCGGATGAGGGTGACCAGGTCACGGTGGTCGGCCATCCACTCCATGCCGGTGCGGATGCCCCGCTCCATCTGCTCGACGGGGTCGTCGATCCCGGCGATGGCGTCGCGCTGGACCCGGCGCCGGGCCTTCTGCCCCGACCGCAGGATCTCGGCCAGCAGGGCCTCCTTCGACGGGAAGTACCAGTAGAAGACGCCCTTGCCGACGCCGACGGCCTCGACCACGTCGGCGACCGAGGTCGGGTGGTAGCCGTCCTTGGCGAACAGACGGGTCGCGACCTCGATGATCTGGCGCCGGCGCTCCTCGCCGCGCGCCGTCAGCCGCCGATCCTCGGTCGGGGCGGCCTCCTCGGTCGGGGCGTCGACGCTCTCCACCGGATCGAGGCTACTGCCTTGACCATCTGGTCAAGGGAACCGTCCCCCGAACCACAACACAGCCGTCCCCCGGTGGAAACACCGAGTTCACACGGTCTCCGTAGGTTCGAGGCCATGGAGACCTACGTCGTGCGAGTGTGGCTCCCGGACCGGCCCGGTGCCCTGGGTGCGGTGGCGAGCCGCATCGGGGCCGTCCGGGGCGACGTCGTCGGGATCGACATCCTCGAGACGGGCGACGGCGTGGCCGTCGACGAGCTGGTCGTCCGGCTGCCCCAGGGCTCGCTGATCGACCTGCTGGTGAACGAGATCCAGGAGGTCGACGGGGTCACCGTCGAGGACGTGAAGGCGGCCGACGCCACCGGCCGCGATCCCCGGCTCGACGCCCTCGAGACCGCCGCCATGATCTGCGGCGCGGACACCATGGACGAGCTGCTGCGGGCCCTCGTGGTCCACGGCGGGCGGACGCTGGGCGCCGAGTGGTCGGCCGTGGTCGACCTGGGCAACGGCCAGGTCCGGGCCACCGCCGGGCCCACGCCCACCGAGGCCTGGCTGTCGGCCTTCGTGGCCGG
>DASVEC010000672.1:0-2849 GCA_036380755.1 Iamia sp.
GGGCGGAGACGACCTACACGTTCTCGGTGGTGTCCGTGAACGAGATCGGTCGTTCGACTCCCTCCTCCCGCCGATCGGCCGTCCCGAGGGCCTGGGACGTGAAGCCGCCCTTCGCCACCCTCTCGGCCTTCGTCGACCGCCAGTGGAGCGATCTCGTCGCCCGGCCCCCGTCGTCGGCCGAGCACGACCTCTGGCTCGAGCGCCTCCGGGCGGGCACCCACCTGCCCGGCGATGTGGTCGCCTTCCTCCGTCGGTCGAACGACCACCGCCGCGCCGTCGACCCGGTGGTCCGGCTCTACGGGGCGTACTTCGAACGCCTGCCCGACCCCGCCGGCTTGGAGTACTGGGCGGCGCGACGACGGAGCGGCACGACGATCGACCAGGTGTCGCAGTCCTTCGCCGCCTCGACCGAGTTCCGCACCCTCTACGGCACGCTCGACGACCGGGAGTTCGTCCGCCGGGTGTACCGCAACGTGCTCGGGCGCGAGGGAGACGCAGCCGGCGTCGACTACTGGACCGCGGAGCTCGACGCCGGGCGGCGAACCCGGGGTGCGGTGATGGCCGGGTTCTCCGAGTCGGTCGAGAACCGTGAGGCACGGGCGGCGACGGTCGACGTCGCCGTCCTCCACATCGAGATGCTCGGCCGCCGTCCGACCGCCGTCGAGCTCGACGCCGGCATCGAGGACCTCGAGGGCGGCCTGCCCCTGGCCACCTACGCCACCCGGATCCACCTGAGCCAGGAGTACCGGGACCTGGTCTCGGCCTGAAGCACGCTCCCTCCCGGGCTGATCAGCTCCCGGCCACGTCGGCGAAGCGGGGCGCACCGGGCTCGAGGTCGACGCGAGCGGCGCGCGCCGTGAAGGAGATGGCGTGGTACCAGCCGCAGAGGAGCAACAGGTCGAGCAGCTGCGGCTCGTCCAGCACCATGGCCAGCTCGGACCACAGCTCGTCGCCGATGTCGGAGTCGTCGTGCAGCTCGTCGACGGCGCGGATCAGGAGCCTCTCCTCCGGCGCCGTCCAGCAGGCGTCGTCGGCCCCGCCGTGGGTCAGCGAGGTGACCTGCGCCGGCGTCAGGCCGACGCGCTCGGCGAAGAAGGCGATGTGGACGCCCCACTCGTACTCGCAGCCGCAGCGGGCGCACGTCCGGTCGATCACGATCTCGCGCCATCGCATGGGGAGCGTCAGGCCGCGGCCGAGCTCGTGGGCACCCCAGCCGCTCATGGCCTGGGCGGTGGGGAGGTTGCGCACCAAGGTGCGGAAGAGGCCGATCGGCTCCACCCCGGGCGGCATCATCCGCTCGAGCTGGGCGGCGACGTCGGGGGCGTAGGGCGGCGAGACCGGGTCGATGCGAGGCATGGGTCCTCCTGTTTCTGATTCCGAAACGATACCATCGACGCATGGCGACGCCTCGACCCGGTCGACCCGTTCGGGGGTCCGGGACCGGCCGGCCGGTGATGGCGGCGATGGACCTGCTCGGCCGGCGCTGGGCGCTGCGCCTGCTGTGGGAGCTGCGGGACGGGCCGCGGGGGCCGCGCGACCTGCTGGCCTCGTGCGAGGGGCTGTCGTCGAGCGTGCTCTACGTGCGGCTGCGCGAGCTCGACGACGCCGGTCTCGTCACCGGAGGCGCCGACGGGTGGGCCCTGACCGATCTCGGTGCCGACCTCGGCCGGGCGCTGCGCCCACTCGATCGGTGGGCCCAGCGGTGGGCCGAGACGATCGAGCGGTAAGGTCCGGGTCACAACCCGATCGGGGAGCTCGTGGCCACGGGCTGAGAGGACGGCAGGACCCGCCGTCGACCCGCACACCTGACCTGGGCAATGCCAGCGGAGGAAATCACGTGGTCCACCACATCGTCGTCCCGTCCCGCCGTCTTCGACGCGCCCTCGCCACCGGTCTGGGGCTCGTGCTCCTGCTCGGGGTGACGGCCTGCACCGACGACCCCGAGCCCGCCGGCGTCGGCGAGTCGGGCACCACCGAGCCCGACACCGACGCCTGCCGGCCCGAGGAGATCCCCGAGCCCATCGACGCCACCGCGGTGGCCGACGCCGACCTCGACGGCATCACCGTCACCCTCGCCACCCACGACTCCTTCGCCGTGTCCGACGGCCTGTTCGACGCCTTCACCGAGGAGACCGGCATCGAGGTCGAGCTGGTGTCCTCCGGCGACGCTGGCGCCATGGTCAGCCAGGCGATCCTCACCGCCGGCGATCCGGTGGCCGACGTGATGTTCGGCATCGACACCACCTTCCTGTGCCGGGGTACCGCCGCCGGGCTGTTCGTGCCCTACGCCCCCGAGGCACTGGCCGACGTGCCCGACGAGTACGAGCTGGCGACCGACGACCTGGCCACGCCGATCGACGTCGGCGACGTCTGCCTCAACTACTCCAAGACGGCCTTCCCGTCGGAGTCCGACGCGCCACAGGGGCTCGACGACCTCACCGACCCGGCGTTCGCCGACGCCTTCGTCACCGAGAACCCGGAGACGTCGTCCCCCGGGCTGGCGTTCCTCCTCGCCACCATCGCCGAGTACGGCGCCGACGGCTGGGAGGACTACTGGACCGAGCTGCGGGAGAACGGCGTCGAGGTCACCGCCGGGTGGGAGGAGGCCTACAACGGGAGCTTCGGTGCCGGTGCCGAGGGCGCCGAGCGCTCGATCGTCACGTCCTACGCCTCGAGCCCGGTGGCCGACGTCGTCTACTCGGACCCGCCCCGCGACGAGCCCGCCATCGGCGTGGTGGCCGACGCCTGCTTCCGCCAGGTCGAGCTGGCGGGCGTCCTCCGGGGCACCGACGAGCCCGAGGCCGCGGCCCGCCTGGTCGACTTCCTCCTGTCCCCCCCGTTCCAGGAGG
>DASVEC010000673.1:0-17510 GCA_036380755.1 Iamia sp.
TGGGCCAGGAACCACTCGTACGACTCGATCAGCATCTCGGCGTTCGACCGGGTGGACGACCAGCCGAGCTCCTGCTCGGCCTTCGTGGTGTCGAACCAGAGCGACTCGCCGTACAGCAGCCAGTGGTACGGCGCGAACGGCAGCGCCCCGAGCCCCGACAGGCTCTTCATGGCGGTGGCGGCCGGGCCGGTGGGCAGCGAGCGGACCTTCGACCCGGTGCCGGCATGGTCGACCAGCGCCTGGATGGTCTCCCGCATGGTGCCGGGGGCATCGGCCCCGATGTTGTAGGTCCGGGGCCCCGGGCGATCACCGGCCCGGAGGATGGCATCGGCCAGGTCGGACGAGTGCACGAACTGGTAGCGGTTGTGACCACCGCCCAGCACGAAGACGGGGGCGCCCTCCTGCACGAACTCGAACAGGATGGCCATGATCCCCAGCCGCCCGTGACCGAGGATCGTGCGAGGCCGGACGATGCTGACGTCGAGCCCGGCCGCCGCCGCCTCGTGGCACAGGGTCTCGGCCGTGAGCTTGGCCCGGCCGTAGGCCTCGAGCGGGCGCCCAGGCGTGTCCTCGGTGACCGGGTTGCGCTCGGGGATGCCGAAGATGGCGCTGGAGCTGGTGTGCACGACCTTGCCCACACCGGCGTCGCGGGCGACCAGCAGGACGTTGGCGGTGCCCACCACGTTGACCGACCAGAACGCCTCGTGGTCCTTGGCCAGCGGCACCTGGGCCACGTTGTGGAGGATCACGTCCACGCCGTCGCAGGCCTCGGCGAGGGCGGCCCGGTCGCGCACGTCGCCCACCACGACCTCGGCCTCGGTCGGGTCGACGGGAGGCTCGATGTCGAAGATCCGCACCTGGTCGCGGCGCGCCAGGGCGATGTCGGCCAGCAGCGACCCGAAGTATCCGGACCCGCCGGTGACCAGGTACGTCGTCACAGGGCGTCGCCCCGCTCCCGGTGCCAGCGGATGGCCCGGCGCATGCCCTCGACCAGGTCGACGTGGGGGTCGTAGCCGAGGGCCAGACGGGCGGCGGAGATGTCGCAGGCGATGGTGTCCTTGAGCTCGCCCAGGACGTGGAGGGGCTGGACGTAGCGGTCGGCGCCCTGGAGGGCGGCGTCGAGCCGGGTCGCCAGCTCGGCCCCGAAGCGGGGGAGGGCGGGCACGGTCCGCCGGGCGACCGGCAGGCCTTCGGCGGCGAGCGCCTCCCGGATCCCGGCCCAGATGGCGCGCAGCTCGTAGGGCTCGGCGTCGGCGACCCAGAAGGCCCGGCCGGTGACGTCGGTGGCGACCTCGGCGCACAGGCAGGCGTCGACCAGGTTGGCGGTGTGGATCATCGAGCGCTGCTGGCGGCCGTCGCCCACCAGCGGGAAGCGGCCCTTGCGGATCGCCCCGAGGAACTGGGCCTGCCGCCCCGGCCCCCACGGGCCGTAGAACCACGGCGGCCGAAGGAGGACGGCGTCGACGTCGCCCTGCTCGGCGGCCCGCACCACCAGCGACTCGGCCTCCAGCTTCGACTTCCCGTAGCCCATGTAGGGGTTGGTGGGGGAGTCCTCGGTGAAGCGGTCCGTGGGCCGGGCGTTGGCCCCGAAGGGCGAGTTGGAGGAGATGTGGACGAAACGCCCGGCCCCCGCCCGGCGGGCCCGGTCGAGCACCAGCTGGGTGCCCCCCACGTTGACGTCGAAGAACGGGCGGGTGCGCCCGGCGGGGTGGATCACGCCGGCGGCGTGGACGACCGTGGCTCCGGCGACATCGTCGAACAGGGCATCGACCACGACGGGGTCGCGGACGTCGCCCACCACGACCTCGACGGAGGGTCCGGCCAGCTCGAGCAGCGGGGCCTCCTCGGCCCCGAGCACGAGGGCCCGCACGCGCCGCCGCTCGGGAGCGAGGGCGCGCACCAGGTTCTGCCCCAGCCATCCCGCGGCGCCGGTGACGACGACGGTGTCGGGGCGATCGCCGGCCGGATCGGCCGTCATGAGGCCGCCGCCGCCCGGACCCCCAGGTGGCGGCGCCCGAAGACGAACGCCAAGCCGTAGAGGACGGCGACGAGGATGAGCAGCGAGCGGTAGCCGGTGATGAGGGCGAGGTACTCGAGCACACCGCCGACCATGGCGCCCAGCAGGTTGGCGCCGAAGGCGGTGGTGGAGTCGCCGGTGTCCTTGAACCGCTGCGTGAACACCAGGTTGGCGGTGAAGATCGGCGTGAAGGCGATGGCCACGGCGGCGAGGAACCGGGGCACGAGCGCCAGCTCGAGCAGCATCGCCGGGGGCAGGAAGAAGGCCAGGACCAGCGAGGCGAGCAGCACGATGTAGAGCAGCTCGGGCCGTTTGAACGTGACCCGCCGGGACACGGCGATGGCGACGAGCACCGACGACAGCACGCCCCCGAACACGAGCGCGTTCACGAACCACGTGGTGCCGAACAGCAGGGCGAACTGGACGACGTTCTTGGTCTCCAGCAGCAGGAAGGCCACGCCCATGAAGAAGAGGTCGGCGTAGCGCACCATCGGCTTCATGGGGCCGCCGACGCCCCGCACGGCCACGACCGACACCAGCAGGATCAGGGCCAGGCTGACGAGGTAGAGCGTCGGCAACGAGCGGGTGCGCAGGTAGGGGTACGGGTGGTCGTCGGTGGCCGCCTCGGGGATCGGTCCCGACGGCTCCCAGGTGCGGCCCCGCCCGGCCGCGGTGCACTCGATCGAGCTGGCCTCCCGGCTGGCGGAGAAGCCGGTGAGCGCCACCCCGTTGGCCCCGAAGGCGGGCAGCACGTCCTGGAGGCAGGGCGCCTGGCCGTACACCCCCTCGAGCATCGACCCGTAGCGGTCGATCAGCCAGTCCTCGCGGTAGTAGTTGTACATGGTGAAGACGCCGCCGGGCTTCAGCCGGTCGCGGGCCGCCTCCATGGCCTCCTCGGTGAAGAGGTAGCTCTCCAGCCGCAGCGCCGACTGGCCCGAGATCAAGGTGATCGAGTCCGGCAGCGCCAGCAGGATCAGGTCGTAGGTCCGCTTCGACCGCTCGAGGAAGGCCCGGCCGTCGTCGATGTGGATGTCGACCCGGGGGTCGTCGTAGGGCTTCGACGGGTGGCGGTCCCGACCGAGCTCGTAGAGCCGGGGATCGATCTCGACGGCGTCGACGTGCTGGGCGCCCCGCTCGAGCGCCACGGCCACGTCGTTGCCCCCGCCGGCGCCGATGATGAGGACGTCGTCGAGCGACGGCGGGCGCACGACGTCGTAGACGCCCTTGCCGGGGGCGAACTCGGGTGTCTGGTGCACCTGGTGGGGCACGCCGTTCACGTCGACCTGGAGGTTGCCGTCGAGGTCGGGGTTCTCGACCGCCTTGACCTTGTAGTACGGCGACCAGGACAGGTTGGGCGAGAACGACTCGACCGCCAGCACCACCACCAGCACGACGACGCCGGCGATCTGCGGGAGGCTGGGGAGGCGGGGCAGCACCATGGCGACGATCACCGCGCCGGCGACGAGGCCCCACGCCAGCGGGGGCAGGCGCAGGAAGCTGAGCGCCGAGAAGGCGACGATGCCGAGGATGCTGCCGAGCAGGTCGTACTTGTAGGCGTCGAGGTTGTCGAAGCGGGCGAAGGTGCGGGCCACGCCCTCGGCGATGAGCGCCAGCACGATGGCGGAGGCGAGGAAGATCAGGGGCAGCACCACCTCGCGGGGTGGCCCGCCGGCGCTGAGGCTGCTGAAGGTGAAGACGTCGCCGTTGTCCTGGGTGATCTTCACCGGGGCCACGGCGATGACGAGGACGAAGGCGCCCAGCACCACCGGCGCCCACCCCGACAGGTCGAGCTTGGCCCGGGCCCGCAAGAAGCCGATGCCGATGCCGAGGAAGCTGCCCAGCAGGACGAAGTTGGAGAAGTAGGAGAGGTAGACGACGTTCGAGCCGGTCCAGCGGATCAGCGCCAGCTCGACGAAGAGCATCAGGAAGCTCAGCCCGACCAGGCGGACCTTGTCGCCGACCGTGCCCTCATCGGCCAGGCTGCGGGCGGCGAGCCAACGCGCCCAAGGGGACGGGGCCGGTGCCGGGGTGGTGTCGTCGTCGGCTGCGGCCTCGTCGTCTGTCCGTGCGCTCGGCACGTGGCGGCTTCCCTTCGCGGCGCGGGCGCGACGGTCGTCGCCGGGCCGGGAGCGACGTTAGCCCGACCCCCCTGCCCGACTCGCTACTCCGGCGGCTCGATGTAGATGCACTCGCCGGGGCACTCCTCGGCCGACTCGATCACGGCCTCGAGCTGGTTGTCGGGGAAGCCCGCCAGCCCCTCGGCGCCACCCGGGTCGGAGTAGACCTTGTCGCCCTCCTTGACGTACGCCAGGCCGTCGTCGAGCAGTGTGAACACGTCGGGGGCGATCTCCTCGCAGAGGCCGTCACCGGTGCAGAGATCCTGGTCGATCCAGACCTTCATCGTCGCGTTCGCCTCCTGAGCAGGGCTTCGTGGATCACGTCCTGGCCAGGGTAGCCCACCGGTCAATAAACCCGGCAAGTTCCGCGCAAAGGTCACACCATTGAGGTCGCGTGACGGCGGTGTTGCGTGGCGTCGCCCCCCGCGAGACGCCGGTTAGGGTGCATTTTCGAGCCGGACCGGGAGGTGGTTCCCATGGCCGAACCGCATGGAGACGACGACAGCATCGACGACCTGCGCGAACAGGCGGCGGCGCTGGAGGAGGAGGTCGTCGCCCTGCGGCGCCGGCTCCAGGACGCCCCCAAGCGGGTGCGCACCCTCGAGGAGCGCCTGCTCGAGACCAAGGGCCAGCTGGCCCACGCCGTCAGCCAGAACGAGAAGCTGGCCTACACCCTGCGCGAGGCGCGCGACCAGATCGCGGCCCTGCGCGACGAGGTCGACAAGCTCACCCAGCCCCCGGCGGCCTACGGGTCGGTGCTCGGCGTCAACGACGACGACACCGTCGACGTGGTCTCCGGCGGCCGCAAGATGCGGGTGGCGGTCCTGCCCGACGTCCTCGCCGAGGGTCTGGAGCGGGGCTCCGAGGTCGTCCTGAACGAGTCGTTCACCATCGTCATGGCGCGGGCCGACGACGGCACCGGCGAGCTGGTGACCCTGAAGGAGGTCATCGATCACGGCGCCCGGGCCATCATCGTCGGCCGGGCCGACGAGGAGCGGGTGTGCGAGCTGGCCGACACCCTCAAGGGCCAGCCCCTGCGCTCGGGCGACGCCCTGCGCATGGACCCCCGCTCCGGTCTCCTGTTCGAGCGCCTGCCCCGGCCCGAGGTCGAGGAGCTGGTGCTGGAGGAGGTGCCCGACATCTCCTACGAGGACGTCGGCGGCCTCGACAGCCAGATCGAGCAGATCGCCGATGCCGTCGAGCTGCCCTTCCTCCACGCCGACCTGTTCGCCGAGCACAAGCTCCCCGCCCCCAAGGGCATCCTCCTCTACGGCCCGCCCGGGTGTGGCAAGACCCTGATCGCCAAGGCGGTGGCCAACTCGCTGGCCAAGAAGGTGGCCCTCGTCGCCGGCGACGGCGAGGCCAAGAGCTACTTCCTCAACATCAAGGGCCCCGAGCTGCTCAACAAGTACGTGGGCGAGACCGAGCGCCAGATCCGCCTGGTGTTCCAGCGGGCGCGGGAGAAGTCCGAGGAGGGCTGGCCCGTCATCGTCTTCTTCGACGAGATGGACTCGATGTTCCGCACCCGCGGCACCGGCATCAGCTCGGACATGGAGTCCACCATCGTCCCCCAGCTGCTGGCCGAGATCGACGGCGTCGAGACGCTGCGCAACGTCATCGTGATCGGTGCCTCCAACCGCGAGGACCTCATCGACCCGGCGATCCTCCGCCCCGGCCGGCTCGACGTGAAGATCAAGATCGAGCGGCCCGACGAGGACGCCGCGGCCCAGATCTTCGGCCGCTACCTCACCACCGACCTGCCGCTCGACGCCGACGAGGTCAAGACCCTGGGCGGCGGCGATCGCCACAAGTGCGTCCAGGGGATGATCGAGTCGACCGTCGCCGAGATGTACCGGGTCGACGAGGCCAACCAGTTCCTGGAGGTCACGTACCAGAACGGCGACAAGGAGATCATGTACTTCAAGGACTTCTCGTCCGGGGCCATGATCGAGAACATCGTCCGCCGGGCCAAGAAGCTGGCGATCAAGCGCCACCTCGCCGGGGCCGACAAGGGCATCCGCACCGACGACCTCATCTCCTCGATCCACCAGGAGTACAAGGAGCACGAGGACCTGCCCAACACGACCAACCCGGACGACTGGGCCAAGATCTCGGGCAAGAAGGGCGAGCGCATCGTCTACGTCCGCACCATCGTCACCCACGCCGACGAGGACGCCGATGGTGCGGTGGCCGGCGGGCGCTCGATCGAGCGCGTCGCCACCGGGCAGTACCTCTAGCCTCCGCGCCATGGCCATCGCCAAGATCTGCGGGATCGAGACCGAGTACGGGATCGTGCACCGCGGCGTGGCCGAGTCGAACCCGGTCACGGCGTCGAGCCTGCTGATCAACGCCTACGTGTCGGAGCGGGCCACCGGCGCGGCCCCGGCCACCCCGCCGGTGGGGTGGGACTTCGAGGACGAGACCCCCGGCCGCGACGCCCGCGGGGCGACCCCCATCGACGCCCAGCCGCCCGACGTCGACACCCACCTGGTCAACGCCGTGCTCACCAACGGCGCCCGCTTCTACGTCGACCACGCCCACCCCGAGGTGTCGACGCCCGAGTGCGCCGACGCCCGGTCCGTCGTCACCTTCGACCGGGCCGCCGAGGTGATCGTCCAGCGGGCCATGGCCGCCGCCGGCCGCGTCCTGCCGCCGGGCGAGGAGATCATCGTCCACAAGAACAACTCGGACGGCAAGGGCAACTCCTACGGCTGCCACGAGAACTACCTGATGGACCGGTCGGTGCCCTTCGGTCGCATCGTGGCCGCGGCCACCACCCACTTCGTCACCCGTCAGGTCTTCACCGGCTCGGGGAAGGTCGGGGTCGAGGCGAGCGGTGCATCGGCCCGCGACGTCACCTACCAGCTCAGCCAGCGGGCCGACTTCTTCGAGGCCGAGGTCGGGCTGGAGACCACCCTCAAGCGACCCATCGTCAACACCCGCGACGAGCCCCACGCCGACGCCCAGCGCTACCGCCGGCTCCACGTCATCGCCGGCGACGCCAACCTGGCCGAGGTGGCCACCTTCCTCAAGGTCGGCACCACGGCCGTCGTGCTGGCCATGGTCGAGGACGACGCCCTCGACCGCGACCTCACCATCCGGGCTCCGGTCGCCGCGGTGCGCTCGGTGTCCCACGACCCGAGCCTGGCGGCGACCGTCGAGACGATCGACGGCGTGACCATGACGGCGCTCGAGGTGCAGTTCGAGCTGCTGGACCGGGCCCGCAAGTGGTCCGAGCAGCGGGGCCTGGCGTCGGTGGGCGAGGAGGTCGGCGTCGAGATCCTGCGCCGCTGGGAGGAGGTCCTCACCGGTCTCGAGACCGACCCCGAGTCGGTCGCCGGCCAGGTCGACTGGGTCGCCAAGCGGCGCCTGATCGACCGCTGGCGCGAGCGCCACGACGCCGAGTGGACCGACCCCCGCGTCGCCGCCCTCGCCCTCCAGTACCACGACCTCCGCCCCGAGCGGAGCCTGGCCGCCCGGGTCGGACTGGAGCGGATCAGCGACGACGAGGACGTGATCCGGGCCGTCACCGAGCCGCCGACCGACACGCGGGCCTACTTCCGGGGCCGCTGCCTGGCGAAGTTCGGCGACAGCATCGTGGCCGCCAACTGGGACTCCCTGGTGTTCGACGTGGGCGACGAGCCCCTGCGCCGGGTGCCGATGATGGAACCGTCACGTGGGACCGAGGCGCATGTCGGTAGGTTGTTGGACGAGTGCTCCACCCCGGCCGAGCTGGTCGCCCGGCTCTCGCAGTGACCGGGGCGGACGACGAGACGGAGATCTGTGATGGCAGAGCGTGAGCAGAAGAAGCGCACCGCACCGCAGCGGGAGACCGAGGAGGTCGCCGACGCGCCTCAGGGCAGCGAGCGGGGCGAGGAGATCAAGGCGGACATCGACGATCTGCTCGACGAGATCGACGACGTGCTCGAGACCAACGCCGAGGACTTCGTCCGCTCCTACGTCCAGAAAGGCGGCGAGTAGTCGGCGAAGCCGACTTCCGTCAGGGTGGTGGGTGGGGTCGGAGGACGTGGGGAGTAGCGCGTAGCGTTGCCGGCGTGACCAGCGCCGTCCGGCTCGGCAACCGGTTCCGGCTGCCGGGCGCCCAGCCCATCGTCCGCGATCCCGACGAGGAGCACCGGGCGGCCACCCCGCTCGAGCTGCTCTTCGACCTCTGCTTCGTCGTGGCCGTGGCCCAGGCCGCGGCGGCCTACCACCACGAGCTCGTCGAGGGTCACGTCCTCGACGGCGTCGTCGGCTTCGCCGGGGGCTTCTTCGCCGTGTGGTGGGGGTGGATGAACTTCACCTGGTTCTCCTCCGCCCACGACCGCGACGACGTCCTCCACCGGGTCCTGACCCTGACCCAGATGGCCGGGGCGCTCGTCCTGGCGGCCGGGGTGAGCCGGGCGGTGGTCGACGGCGACTTCGGGATCGCCGTGGTCGGCTACGTCGTGATGCGGATGGGGCTCGTCGCCAGCTGGCTGCGGGTCGCCGCCGGTCACCCCGAGGGCCGGACCCGGGCCCTGCGCTTCGCCGGCGGCATCACCGTGCTCCAGGTGCTGTGGATCGCCAACCTGGCGCTGCCCGAGGGCGTCGGCCCGGTGTCGTTCGCCGTCCTGGCCCTCGGCGAGCTGGCCGTCCCGGTGTGGGCCGAGAGCGCCCTGGGCCAGCCGCTGTTCCACCCCCACCACATCGAGGAGCGCTACGGGCTCTTCACCATCCTGGTCCTGGGCGAGTCGCTGCTGTCGGCGACCGTGGGCTTCCAGCAGGCCCTCGACTCCCGCGGGGTGTCGGTCGAGATGGTCGTCATCGGCCTGTCCGGCCTGGTGCTGGCCTTCGGCTGCTGGTGGCTCTACTTCGACCACCCGGGCCACCTCTCGCCCACGCGAGCCCAGGGGTTCCGCTGGGGCTACGGGCACGTCCTCGTGTTCGCCTCGCTGGCCGCCCTGGGCGCGGGGGTCTACGTGGGCCTCGAGGCGGTCGAGGGCCACGGCAGTGAGCGGGTCGGGGCCCTGGCGGTGGCCGTGCCCATCGCCGGCTTCCTCCTGGGGATCGTGGCCATCCTGGTCCTCACCGGCTCGCCCGCGCTCGACATCCGGGTCGTGCCCAAGGTCGTCGGGGCCGTCGTGATCGTGGCCGTCGGGTTGGTCGCCCCGGTGACGGTGACCGCGGTCGTCGCCGCCGTGCTGGTCGCCAGCCTGGTCGTCTACATGGTCACCCGGGGGGACGATCCGCCCCTCGACGAGCCGCTCTAGCCCTGCGCCACCTGCTGGGCCGCGGCCCACTCGGCCCAGGCCTGGCGGCCCTGCCAATCGGCCGCCTCGCCGTCGATCTGACGCCGGGCCTCGGCGAGGGCGATCTTGCCCAGCAGACGCTGCTCGAGCACGGCGACGTGCGAGCGGTCGGGCGGGGCGAGGAGGGCGCGCTTGCCCCGCTCCGCGGGCAGGAACCAGAACCAGCCCCGGTCGTCGCCCTGGAGCCAGCCCTGCTCGCCGCCCCACTGGACGGTCCACCAGGCCATCTCGCCGGAGGCGGGGTGGGCGACGCCGACGACCCGGGCGTCGGCGTCGGAGATCAGCCCGGCGACCACGACGGCCTCGACCGGCCACCACGGCTGATCGGTCTTGATGATGCGGCGGGCCGCACGGGGTCCTGACGACCAGAGGGCGACGCAGGGACCACCCAGGATGAAGGCCGCGACCGCCAGGCCGCCGATCCAGCCGAGGACGAGAAGGGCCGGCACGTCGGGGATGTTGGCCACGATCACGAAGCAGATGGTGCTGACGATCGGCAGGGCCCAGGTGCCGAGGACGATCCGGCGGACGCGCGTGCGCTGCCGGGCCAGCCCGGCCGCGGTGGCCGGCTCGGTGCGGGCCGGCCCGTCGTGGGGGTGGGCCATCTCCGGTGGCGGCGGGAGGGTGGCCCCGGGGACGGTCCGGACGTGGGAGCCCAGCCAGGGCACGCCGCCGGCCGCGGCCAGGGCCTCGATCTCGGCCAGGGGCATCCACCCCGCCCGGCGGGCGCAGATCACCCGTCCGCCCCGATCGACCACGACGATGCGGCCCATGGTGTTCGGCAGCCAGTGCATGGGGATGGCCACCAGCCGTCCGGCCACGACCATGCCGGCGTAGCCGACGCCCCCGATCGCCCCGCCGGGGATGGATCGGACCACGCCGTCGACCCCGACGAGGTCGAGCCCCGCCGCGGTGACGCGGGCCTCGACCAGGTTGCCGCGGCTGAACGACGCGAGGAGGACGACCATCGGGAGGAGGAACAGGAGCCCGACCGGCACCGGGACGCCGCTCTCGGCCGCGATGGCGAGGGCGATGACCCCTGTCCCCAGGGCGACCGCGGCGATGCTGCCGAACCGGACGGTCCACAGCAGGCTGCGGTCGGGGTGGGTCGAGGCGAGTACGGGCGCGGTGGTGGGTCCCTCCATGGGCCGCCATCGGCCGGCTCCGCGGGAACTCAAGGGCACCGGGCGAAGGCGGGTCGGCACCGTGATCGACGCCGCTAGGGTCGCCCCCGTGACGCTGCCCATGTTCGGAACCCACGACGACCCGGGCCCCGACTTCGCCGGCCTGGTCCGTCGGCTCGGCCTCGCCCCCGAGCACCCGACCCAGACGCTGCCCGCCGCCCTCGGTGTCCCGCACGGCACCACGGTCGTCTCGATCCGCTACGCCGACGGCGTGGTCATGGCGGGCGACCGGCGGGCCACCTCGGGCCACCTGATCAGCCACCGCACGATCGAGAAGGTCTTCCCGGCCGACCGCTTCTCGGGCATCGCCATCGCCGGCGCCGCCGGCCCCGCCATCGAGATGGTGACCCTCTTCCAGCTCCAGCTGGAGCACTACGAGAAGGTCGAGGGCTCGCACCTGTCGCTGGAGGGCAAGGCCAACCAGCTCAGCCAGATGGTGCGCAACCACCTGCCGGCGGCCATGCAGGGCTTCGCCGTGGTGCCCCTCTTCGCCGGCTTCGACGAGAGCCGCTCGGTCGGCCGCCTCTTCGAGTACGACGTCACCGGTGGCCGCTACGAGGAGCAGGACTTCGCCGCCTCCGGCTCGGGCATGCTCCACGCCGGCACGGTGGTGAAGCTGGGGTACCGCCCCGGGCTCGACCGCCAGGACGTGGTCGACCTGGCTCTGAAGGCGCTGTGGACGGCGGCCGACGAGGACAGCGCCACCGGCGGCCCCGACGCCCGCCGGGGCATCTGGCCGATCATCGCCACCATCACCGCCGACGGCTACCAGCGGGTGCCCGACACCGAGCTGGCCGAGCGCTTCGCCACCCTGCTGGAAGACGACGACGCCGCCCGCAGCACGGCCGCTCCCGCCGGGGGGTCGATCAAGTGAGCGAGCGCAGCGAGCGAACCAGAGAACACGGGTGGTCTGACGGCGGAGCTTGCGGAGCCGTCAGCGCTCATTGGTGCCCGTCGTCGGCCCCGCTGGCCGATCTCGTCGACGACTCGGAGATGCACCAATGAGCATGCCGTTCTACGTTGCGCCCGAGCAGGTGATGAAGGACCGGGCGGACTACGCCCGCAAAGGCATCGCCCGGGGCCGCTCGCTCATCGCCGCCGTCTGCTCCGACGGCATCCTCCTCTGCGCCGAGAACCCATCGGCCACCCTGCGCAAGATCAGCGAGATCTACGACCGCATCGCCTTCGCCGGGGTCGGTCGCTACAACGAGTTCGACCAGCTCCGGGTGGCTGGCGTCCGCCACGCCGACCTCAAGGGCTACTCCTACAGCCGCGAGGACGTCGACGCCCGCAGCCTGGCCAACGCCTACGCCCAGGCGCTGGGCCAGACCTTCACCCACGAGATGAAGCCGCTCGAGGTCGAGATCCTGGTGGCCGAGGTCGCCGCCGAGGGCGGCCGCGACCAGCTGTTCCACATCCTCTACGACGGCACCGTCATCGACGAGCCGACCCGGGCCGTCCTCGGTGGTGATGCCGAGGTCATCGCCGAGCGCTTCGAGGCGGCCCACGACCCCGCGGCGCCGATCGTCGACGTGCTGGCCGCCGCCGTCGCCGCCCTGGCCGGGCCCGATCGCACCCTCGGCGCCGACGTCATCGAGGCCGCCGTGCTCGACCGGGGCAACGGCCGCCGCGCCTTCCGCCGGATCACCGACGAGCAGATCACCGAGGCCATCGGCACCCCCGAGCCCTCCGAGGACGCGCCGTCCGAGGAGCCGCCGGCGGCCGAGGAGGTCGACGTCGACGAGGTCGACGCGGTCCTGGAGGACGACGTCGACGACGACGACTGAACCGACGCGGCGGTCCGTCGTCACGGATGCGCTGGCCATCGGCGGGGTGACGGGCGCCTACGGCATCTCTTTCGGCGCCGTCGCCGTGGCCGCCGGGCTGAGCCCGGTCCAGGCGTGCGTCCTCAGCCTGCTGATGTTCACCGGCGGCTCGCAGTTCGCCATGGTCGGCACCATCGCCGGCGGGGGAGGGGCGTGGGCCGGCGCCGCCACCGCCGCCCTCCTGGGGGTGCGCAACGCCTTCTACGGGCTCGAGCTCAGCGCCCTGCTCCGGCTGAAGGGCCCGCGCCGCGTCGTGGGCGCCCACCTGGTGATCGACGAGAGCGCGGCCATGGGCGTCGCCCAGCCCACCCCGGAGCTGAGCCGGGTCGGCTTCTGGGCCACCGGCATCTCCGTCTTCGTGGGGTGGAACACCATGACCCTCGTCGGCGCGGTGGGGGCCTCGGCCCTGGACGACCCCGGCGTCCTCGGTCTCGACGTGGCCGGCCCCGCCGCCTTCGTGGCCCTCCTGGCCCCGCGCCTGACGGGCCGGGAGCCGTGGGTCGTCGCCCTGGTCGCCGCCGTCCTGGCCCTGGCGGCCGCGCCCCTCGCCCCCGCGGGCGTGCCCGTCCTGGTCGCCGCCGCCGTCGCCATCACCGCCGGTCTCCGAACTCGGGGGAGTAGACGCCCGGTTTCGGGCACCTACTCCCCCGAGTTCGAGGAGGAGGCCTGATGTGGACCGCCATCCTCGTCGGCGCCGCGGCCTGCTACGCCATCAAGCTGGCCGGGCTCTCGGTGCCCGAGCGGGTCCTGGCCGACGCCCGGGTCCGGCGGGTCGCGGCGCTGCTGCCGGTGTCCCTGCTGGCCGCGCTCATCGCCCTGCAGGCGGCCACCGACGGACGGGCCATCGCCCTCGATGCCCGGCTGGCCGGGCTGGCCGTGGCCGTCGGGGCCCAGTGGCGGCGCGCCCCGTTCCTCGTCGTGGTGGGCGCGGCCTGCGCCACCACCGCGCTGGTGCGCGTGGTGGCCTGACACGCGCCGGTAGGGTGCCCGGCAGTGGAGAAGCGCATCTACGGACTCGAGAACGAGTACGGCGTCACCTGCGTCTCCCGCGGCCAACGGCGGCTCAGCCCCGACGAGGTGGCCCGCTACCTGTTCCGGCGGGTCGTGTCGTGGGGCCGCAGCTCCAACGTGTTCCTGGCCAACGGCGCCCGGCTCTACCTCGACGTGGGCAGCCACCCGGAGTACGCCACCCCCGAGTGCGACTCGGTCCACGACGTCGTCGTCCACGACAAGGCCGGAGAGCGCATCCTCGAGCAGCTGCTCGGCAGCGCCGAGGCCCGCCTCCGCGACGAGGGCATCCGGGGCGACATCTTCCTGTTCAAGAACAACACCGACTCGGCCGGCAACTCCTACGGCTGCCACGAGAACTACCTCACCAGCCGGCGCGACGACCTCGGCCACTACGCCGAGGTCCTGATCCCGTTCCTGGTCAGCCGGCAGATCTACGCCGGCGCCGGCAAGGTGATGCACACCAGCCGGGGCGCCCAGTACTCGATCAGCCAGCGGGCCGAGCACATCTGGGAGGGCGTCAGCTCGGCCACGACCCGCAGCCGCCCGATCATCAACACCCGCGACGAGCCCCACGCCGACGCCGAGCGCTACCGCCGCCTCCACGTCATCGTGGGCGACTCGAACATGAGCGAGTACGCCACCTTCCTCAAGATCGGGGCCGCCTCGATCATGCTGCGGATGCTCGAGGACCCGTCGGTGGTCCTCCGGGACATGACCCTCGAGAACCCGATCCGGGCGATCCGCGAGATCAGCCACGACCTCACCTGCCGGGCGCTGGTGAAGCTGGCCAACGGGCGCGAGGTGAGCGCCCTCGACATCCAGTCCGAGTACCTCAACCGGGCCCTCCGTTACGCCCAGAGCCGCGACCTCCAGCCCTTCGAGCAGAAGGCTCTGGAGATGTGGGAGCACTGCCTGAAGGGCCTCGAGTCCGACCCCTTCACCCTCGACCGCGAGGTCGACTGGGTGATCAAGCACCGGCTGATCGAGGCCTACCGCGACCGCCACGACCTGCCGCTGTCGCACCCGCGGGTCGCCCTCGTCGACCTCCAGTACCACGACATCTCCCGCGACCGGGGCCTGTTCCACCGGATGCAGGCCCGGGGCCTGGTCGAGCGCACGTGCACCGACGCCGAGATCGAGACGGCCATCGACGAGCCGCCGCAGTCCACGCGGGCCCGGCTGCGGGGCGAGTTCATCCGCAAGGCCAAGGAGAAGCGGCGGGACTACACGGTCGACTGGGTGCACCTGAAGCTCAACGACCAGGCCCAGCGCACCGTCTTGTGCAAGGACCCGTTCAAGGCCCACGACGACCGGGTCGAGCGGCTGATCGCCTCGCTGTAAGTGCCGGCCTACCGCACCGTCACCGTCACCTCGGTGATCGCCGAGCGCCCCGGCCTCACCCGCGTGCGGGTCACGTCCGACGAGCACGGCGAGGAGCGCGCCTACGCCCTCACCGACGTCACCGGGCCCATCGCCGTGGGCGACGAGGTGGTGGTGAACACCACCGCTGTCGATCTGGGCCTCGGCACCGGCGGGTGGCACGTCGTGCACTGGAACCTGGCCCGGTCGTCGTGGTCCGCTCCCGGCGGCGGCCACATCATGAAGGCCCGCTACACCAGCATCCAGCACGAGATGGAGGTGGCCGAGGAGACCGGCCGCGCGGCCGCGGACCTCGGCGGCGTGCCCGTCGTCGGCTGCTCACTGCACAGCCAGGTCGGCGTCGTCGCCGCCGTGCTGGGCCACCTCCGGCCCGACCTGCGGGTCGCCTACGTCATGACCGACGGCGGCGCCCTGCCGCTGGCCCTGTCCGACCTCGTCATGATCCTGGGCGGCGCCGGCCTGCTGGCCGGCACGGTGACGACGGGCCACGCCTTCGGCGGTCAGCACGAGGCCGTCACCATCCCCTCGGGGCTGGCGGTGGCCCGCGGCGCCCTCGAGGCCGACGTGATCGTGGCCGGCATGGGCCCCGGGGTCGTCGGTACCGGCTCGCGCCTGGGCTTCACCGGCCTCGACCAGGCCACGATCCTCGACAGCGCGGCGTGGCTCGGGGGCGCGCCGGTGATGTGCGTGCGGGCGTCGTCCGGCGACGGGCGGGATCGCCACCAGGGCGTCAGCCACCACAGCCTGACCGTCCTCGACGCCGTGCGATCTCGCGTGGATGTGCCGGTCCCGGTCGGGACGCCGCCGATCGACGGTCCGGCCCGCCACGAGGTCGTCGAGCACGAGGTGCCCGACGTCGCCGCCGTGCTCGACGCCGCCGGGCTGCGCATCACCACCATGGGCCGGGGCCCGGACGAGGACCCCCTGTTCTTCCGGGTGGCGGCCGCCGCCGCGGTGCACGCCGTCGCACGTGCCCGCTCGTAGCATCCGGCGCGTGTCCACCGAGAAGGTCGAGCGGCTGATGACGCTGCTGCAGGTGCTGCTCGATGCGGGGTCGCCGATCACGTCGCACGAGATCCGGGCGCGCGTGCCGGGCTACAGCGACGACCCCATCGCCTTCCGCCGGGCCTTCGAGCGGGACAAGGCCGAGCTCGGCGACCTCCTGGGCCACCCGATCCGGGCCGAGCCGGTGCCCGGGGCCGATCCCCCCGTCGACGGCTACCGGCTCCGCCCGGCCGACGCCTACCTCCGCGACCCGGGTCTGACCCCGGAGGAGCGACGGGCGGTCGCGGTGGCGGCCTCGGCCGTACGGCTGTCGGGCATCGATCCGCGGCGGGCGACGGCCAAGGTGGGGGCGGACGAGGGGGACGACGAAGGCCGCCCCCGCACCGAGCTGCCCGCCGATGCCGCCGTCGTGGCCCTGTTCCAGGCGGTCGTCGAGCGCCGGGCGGCCACCTTCACCTACCGCGACGAGCCGCGCGTGGTGCACCCCGAGCGGCTGCGCTTCGCCCGGGGCCGGTGGTACCTCAGCGCCTTCGACACGACCCGCGACGGCGAGCGGCTCTTCCGGCTCGATCGCATCCAGGGCGACGTGACGGTGGGGGAGCGCGACGCCTTCCCGGCCCGGACGCGGGGGCCCGTCGACGACCTGCTGGACGAGCCCTGGGCGCTGGGCGACGAACCGGTCCGCGAGGTGCGGATCCGCGTCGCGCCGGAGCGGGCCGATGCCGCCCGCCGTGCCGCGCCGCGGGGCCGGGCCACGGTCGAGGACGACGGGTCGGTCGTGCTCGCCCTCGACGTGCGGATGGTGCCGGCGCTGCGCACGTTCGTGCTCGGCTTCGGCGAGGACGCCGAGATCCTGTCGCCCCCCGACGTGCGCGACGACGTCATCCGCTGGCTCACCACGATCGCGGAGCGAGAGCGATGAGCCCCGCGCCACGCATCACCGCGGCCGGGCGGATGCACCGGGTGCTCTCCGAGCTGCTGTGGATCGCCGAGCACGACGGCCCGACGCTGGCCGACGCGGCCGCCCGCTTCGACGTCACCGAGGCCACGCTGCTGGCCGATCTGGAGCTGGCCACGATGATCGGGGCCGACAGCGACGAGTTCCTCGAGATGCCGGTCGAGATGTACGTGGAGGGCGATCGGGTCTTCGTGCACCTCCACGCCTTCGACCGGCCGCTGCGGCTGACCCCGGCCGAGGCGCTCGCCCTCGTGGTCGCGGGCGCCGCCGGGCGGGGCGCCCCGGGCGAGCCCGACCCGGCCCTCACCCGAGCGGTGGCCAAGCTGGCGGACCTGCTCGAGATCGACGTCGACGACCAGCTCGACATCGACCTCGGCCTGGGTGACGCCGACGTGGTGACCGCCCTCCAGCGGGCGGTGGACGAGCACCGGGCGGTCGAGATCGAGCACCGCAAGGCCGACACCGACGTGCTGACCCAGCGGGTGGTCGAGCCGTGGACCCTCTTCCGGGACCGGGGTGGCTGGTACCTCAACGGCCACTGCCGCACCGCCGGGGCCGAGCGATCCTTCCGCGTCGACCGGATCGTGGCGGCTCGGGTGCTCGACGAGGTCGTCGCCCCGCCGGCCGACCCGCCGCCGGCGTCGGCGCTGCGGCCCGACCCCGATGCCCCCCGCCTCGTGCTCGAGCTGGAGCCGGCGGCCCGGTGGGTGGTCGAGAACCA
>DASVEC010000674.1:0-3081 GCA_036380755.1 Iamia sp.
GGCCTCCTGGATCCAGGCGTGCGGGTTGGTGGCGGCCACGGCGCTGAAGCGGGCCCAGAGGTCGGCGACGACCGCCTGGTGCTCGGTCTGGTCCCGGCCGCTGGCGGCCCGCACCGCGCTCTCGAAGATGGGGTACAGCTGCACCGGCAGGAAGATGCCCCGGGCGATCTCGTCCTCGTGGGCCAGGGGGGTCTGGTCGCCGAGCAGCTCGGTGGGGGCGACGTCGTCGCCCTGGCTCGGCCAACCCAGGTCGGCGCCGGTCTTCCGGGCCGCGCTGCGCGTGCGCCAGGCCTCGGCCCCGCCGATCAGCACGGCGTCGGCCGCGCCGGTCTGGATGTCGACGGCCGCCTTGCTCAGCAGGGTCTGGGGGTAGTTGCCGCCGGCCACGGTGTACCAGCGGCGGGCGGGGTCGGCCCCGAGGGCGGAGGCCACCAGCGCGGCCGGGTCGCGGTACCGCCAGGAGAGGATGTCGACCACGGCGACGGTGTCGAGACCGGCCAGCAGGCGGTCGGCGGCACCCCCGGTGTCGGCGGCGGCGAGCCGGGCGGCCTCGGCCACCATGGCCGTGGGCTCGAGGGGGGCGTCGCCCCGGTCGACCCGCACGTTCAGCTGGCCCACCCCGACCAGGACGGGTGTGCGCGGATCGAGGTCGGTGGAGGCCGGTGCAGCTGCCATCGCCGCGCACCGTAGGTCTGGGCTGGCCTTCACTCCGAACTCGGGGGAGTAAGCGCCCGAAACCGGGCGTCTACTCCCCCGAGTTCGTGGGAGGTGGAGGGGCGGGACGTACGATCCGAGCATCGACGTGCTCGTGGTCTGTACCGGGAACCAGTGCCGCTCGCCCATGGGCGAGGTGCTGCTCCGCGACCGCCTGGCGCGGGCCGGTGTCGAGGCCCACGTGCACTCGGCCGGGCTGGTCAGCGAGGGCGTCCCGGCCTCACCCAACGGCGTCAAGGTGATGGCCCGGCGAGGCCTCGACCTCAGCGGGCACCGCAGCCAGCCCCTCACCGCCGAGGCGGTCGCCCACGCCGACCTGATCATCGGGATGGCCCGCGAGCACGTGCGCGAAGCGGTGGTTCTCGACGACACCAGCCTGGGCCGCACCTTCACCCTCCGGGAGCTGGCCCGCCGGGCTCGCCGAGCCGGCCCCCGGGGCATCGGCCCCGACGGCACCCTCGAGCCCCTCGACGACTGGCTGGCCCGGGTCAGCGCCGGCCGGCGGACGGCCGAGCTCCTCGGCAGCAGCACCGAGGACGACGTGGCCGACCCCATCGGGCTGTCCCGGCGCACCTACGAGCGCACCGCCCAGGAGATCGAGGAGCTGGTCGACGCCGTCGTCGGCCTGGCCTTCCCGGTCCCCGCCCACCGGTCATGATCGAACCCATGCGCATCGCCATCGGCTCCGACCACGCCGGCTTCGCCCTCAAGACCCACCTGATCGCCCATCTGCGCGACGCCGGGCACGAGGTCCTCGACGCCGGCACCGACGGTGAGACGTCGGTCGACTACCCGGCGTTCTGCGCCGCGGTGGCCCGGGCCGTCGCCTCCGGCGCCGTCGACCGGGGCATCGTCATGGGCGGGTCGGGCCAGGGGGAGCAGCTGGCCGCCAACGGGGTGCGAGGCATTCGCGCCGCCCTGTGCAACGACCTCTTCACCGCCCGCATGAGCCGGCTCCACAACGACGCCAACGTGCTGTCGCTGGGCGGGCGGATCGTCGGCACCGGCCTGGCCGAGGAGATCGTCACCACCTGGCTGGCCACCGCCTTCGAGGGCGACCGCCACGTCCGCCGGGTCGAGCAGCTGGCCGAGATCGCCTCGCTCGCGGCCGACCCCGAGGCCCAAGATGGACTGATCGAACGCCTCGCCCCCGGCGCCCTCGCCCGGGCGCGCGGCGAGAACCCCTGAGGAGAACCGATGCCCTGGCCCGCCGACGACGACACCGAGCTGTTCTCCATCATCGACGCCGAGGTCGAGCGGCAGAACACGACGATCCAGCTCATCGCGTCGGAGAACTTCACCTCGCCCGCGGTGCTGCGCGCCACCGGCACGGTCCTGACCAACAAGTACAGCGAGGGCTACCCGGGCAAGCGCTACTACGGCGGCAACGAGATGATCGACCAGGCCGAGGACCTGGCCCGGGAGCGGGCGCGGGACCTCTTCGGCGCCGAGCACGCCAACGTCCAGCCCCACTCGGGCGCCAACGCCAACATGGCCGTCTACCTGGCGCTGCTGCAGCCCGGCGACACCGTCCTCGGCCTGCGCCTCGACCAGGGCGGCCACCTCACCCACGGCTCGCCCGTCAACGCCAGCGGGATCCTCTACCGCTTCGTGTCCTACGGCGTGACCCCGTCCGACGAGCGGATCGACTTCGACCAGGTGCGCGACCTGGCCCTCGAGCACCGGCCCAAGATCATCGTCGCCGGCGCCACCGCCTACCCCCGGATCATCGACCCGGCCCCGTTCCGGGAGATCGCCGACGAGGTCGGCGCCCTCTTCATGTTCGACGCCGCCCACATCGCCGGGCTGATCGCCGGCGGGGTGCACCCCAGCCCGGTGCCGTACGCCGACATCGTCACCCTGACCACCCACAAGACCCTCCGCGGGCCCCGCGGCGGCTGCATCCTCAGCCGGTCCGAGCACGCCGCCGCCATCGACAAGGCCGTGTTCCCGGGGTCGCAGGGCGGCCCCCTCGACCACGTCATCGCGGCCAAGGCGGTGGCCTTCCGGGAGGCGGCCGACCCGTCGTTCAAGGAGTACGCCCAGGGCATCGTGGACAACGCCGCCGCCCTGGCCCAGCGGCTGGCCGGGCACGGCCTCCGGCTGGTCTCGGGGGGCACGGACAACCACCTCATGCTGGTCGACCTGCGCAGCTTCGACGAGGGGCTCTCGGGCAAGAAGGCCCGTCTGGCCCTCGACTCGGCCGGCATCAGCCTCAACGAGAACACCGTGCCCGACGACCCCCGCCCGCCCTACATCACCAGCGGGCTGCGGATCGGCTCGCCCGCCGTCACCACCCAGGGCATGGGCGCCGCCGAGATGGCCACCGTGGCCGACCTCATCCACCGCACCCTGGTCGGCCGGGCC
>DASVEC010000675.1:0-12038 GCA_036380755.1 Iamia sp.
TCCAACCGGCGATCGGGCCGGCGCTGGGGCACCGTGCGGGAGACCGACGGCGCCACCGAGACGGTCGACCAGGGCCCGTCGGCCGAGGACCCCAGCGACAACCGCCTCCCGGTGTTCGAGGGGGCCGGGACCGACTCCGAGACGATCGCCGTGTGGCGGGGCGGGGTCGAGGTCGTGGCGTCGAGCTACGGCAACGCCATCACCTACACACCCGAGGATCGGCCCGTCGGCGCCCTCGACGACGATCCCCTGTCGGCCTGGTACACGGCGGCGTTCGCCGACGCCCGGGGCGAGCACATCGACATCGCCTACGACGAGCCCCGCACCACGGATCGCATCCGGCTGGTGCAGGCGTCCCGCGGCGTCCAGAACCGCTGGATCACCGAGGTGAAGCTCCACTTCGACGACGGGCCCGCCATCGTCGTTCCCCTCGGCGCCGAGTCGCGCCAGGTCCAGGGCCAGTGGATCGACCTCGGCGGAGACCGCACCTTCTCCGACCTGTCGATCGAGGTCACCGCCACCGACGTGGGCAGCCGCGACACCTACGCCGACCTGAGCGCCGTCGGCTTCGCCGACATCCGCCTGGAGGACGACGACGTCCGGCTCGAGGAGTCGTTCCGGCCCCCCACCGACCTGCTCGATGCGCTGGGCGATGACTCCGACGACCTCCCGCTGGCCATCGCCCTCACCCGCCTGCGGGCCCGGGCCACCGCCGCCCTGCGCTCGGACCCCGAGACGGCGATGGTCCGCGACCTCGACCTGCCCACGGCCCGCTCGTTCGGCCTGAGTGGCGACGTCCGTCTCGCCGACCTGGCCACCGACGAGGTCCTCGACCAGCTCCTGGGCCTGCCCGGGCTCGACGAGGGCGGTGTCGAGACCGACGCCTCCCGCCACCTGCCCGGCGACATCCAGTCCCGGCCCACTGCGGCCATCGACGGCGATCCGGCCACGCACTGGAGCCCGGGCTTCCTCGGCCAGAACGCCGAGTGGGCGTCGTACACCCAGCAGGACCCGGTCACGTTCGACCACCTCGACCTCCAGGTCGTCGCCGACGGCCGCCACACGGTCCCCACCCGGCTGCGGATCGTCGCCGACGGCCAGACCGCGGCCGTGGTCGACGTGCCCGCCGTCGAGGACCAGCCGGAGAAGGACGCCACCGTCTCGGTCCCGATCGACCTGCCCGAGGCCGTCACCGGCCGCCGCATCGAGATCCACATCGACGCCTCCCGCGAGGTCACCACCCTCGACTGGCTGTCGAACGCACCGGTGGTCATGCCGGTGGGCATCACCGAGTGGGGCATCGAGGGCATCGCCGAGGAGATCCCCACCGGGCCCTTCGACAGCGGGTGCCGGTCGGATCTCCTCACCCTCGACGGCGAGGCCGTCCCGGTGCGGGTCACGGGCTCGATCGAGGACGCGGTCGAGGGCGAGGCCCTGGATGTGGCCCTCTGCGACGGGGCCGACCTCGACCTCCCGGCCGGCGAGTCGCAGCTGCGCGCCGCCCGGGGCCGCGACACCGGCCTCCACCTCGACACCCTCACCCTCCGCTCGGCGGCCGGCGGCGCGGCCGACACCGGCACCGCCACCGTCCTCGACGACACCGACCGGCCCGACCCGGTCACCACCGAGGTCACCCGCTCCGACCGCTGGCGGCGCACGGTCACCGTCGGGCCCCGCGACCAGGACACCTGGCTGGTGATCGGCCAGAGCCACAACGAGGGCTGGCGGGCCACGATCGACGGCGAGGACCTGGGTGAGCCGGTGCTGGTCGACGGCTACTCGTCGGCCTTCCTGGTGCCGGCGGGCGACGAGCCGGTGGTGGTCGAGGTGGCGTGGCGGCCCCAGCGGGTCGTCCTGGGCGGGCTGGCGCTGTCGCTGCTCGTCGCCCTCCTGGCCCTGGCCCTCGCCCTCCGACCGTGGCGCTGGCGTCGCCGGGCGGTCCCCGAGGTCGTGGCCGCGCCGATCGACGAGGCCCCCCTGCCGCTCTCGCTCGACACCGCCCTCCGCAGCCCCGGCACCGCGCCCGGATGGCTCGCCAGCCTGGCCCTGGCCGTGGGCGCCGGGGTCGTCGGACTGGCGGCCGTCAACACCGCCGCGGCCGCGGTCCTGGCCGTGATCGCCCTGGTCACGACCCGGGTGGCCCGTGCCCGCCCGGTGCTGGCGCTGGGCCCGTCGGCGCTCCTCGCCGTCAGCGGCGCCTTCATCGTCCTCCAGCAGGTCCGGCACCGGCTGCCGGAGGGCTTCGAGTGGCCGTCCCGCTTCGGCCGGGTCCACGGAGTCGCCTACGTCGGCGTCCTCCTGCTCGGTCTCGGCGTCGTCGTCGACCGTCTCCGCACCGGCTCCTGGAGCGGCATCGCCTCACCCTCCGAGGACGAGCCGGAACCGGTGGAGGCCAGGGCCTAAAGGCGGGGCACGCGCTGCCGATGTGACGCCAGGTGGGGACGCCGTCCCCCGGGCCCGAGGGGGCGATCAGCATCTCAGCGAAAGCCTCCACGAGGGGACGGGACGGGCGAGCCGGCGTCGACCTCGCGCTGCTCGTCTCCGCCAGCACCCTGGCCGCCGTGGCCTGCGTGCACTTCGCCCTCGTCGACCGGATCGACGCCGCCATCGACGGGCTGGGCCCCGTCGACCTCAACGGCGTGGTGGCCCTCGCCGTGCTCGTGCCCGTGGCGACCACCGTCTTCGCCCTGCGCCGCTACCGCGACGCCATGGACGTTCGCTCCGAGCTGGCCCGGCTGTCGCTGCGCGACGGGCTGACCGGCCTCCCCAACCGCCTCTTCCTCTCGGAGTGGCTGGAGAAGGAGCTGCACCGCACCCGCCGGACCGATGCCCGCGTCGCCGTCCTCTTCATCGACCTCGACCGGTTCAAGCTCGTCAACGACACCCACGGCCACGAGGTCGGCGACGCCATCCTCGCCGCCCTGGCCGGGCGTCTGCGGTCGTGCGCCGACCTCGAGACCGACCGCGTGGTGCGCTACGCCGGCGACGAGTTCATCGTCGTGACCCACGACGAGCCCATGCGGCCCAACACCAGCATCCGCCTGGCCCGCCGGATCCTGGCCGCCCTGGACGAGCCCTTCGCCATCGGCACCGAGAAGCTGCGGGTGTCGGCCAGCATCGGCATCGCCGTGAGCAACGGCACCGGGTCGGCCGACGACCTCATGCGCCGGGCCGACGCCGCCATGTACGACGCCAAGGGCCGCGACGAGGGCCAGCCCGTCGTCTACGACGAGGACGTCCACGGCCGGCAGTTCACCCCCGCCACCCTCGAGCCCCACCTGCGCCAGGCCGCCGAGCAGGGCGACTTCCGCCTCGTCTACCAGCCCGTCGTCGACGTGGCGTCCGGTCACCTGGTCGCGGTCGAGACCCTCCTGCGCTGGGATCACCCGACTCGGGGCCCGGTCACCCCGGACGAGTTCATCCCCGTGCTCGAGGAGTCGGGCCTCATCGTCCCCGTCGGAGCGTGGGTGCTCCACGAGGCGCTGCGCCAGGCCCGGGCGTGGAACCACGCCAACCCCCACCGCGAGCCGCTCCGCGTCGCCATCAACGTCTCCGCCCGCCAGCTGGCCCACGCCGGCTTCGAGGACACGGTCCGCTCCGCCCTGCGCGAGAGCCCGGTGCCCCCCTCCACGATCTGCCTGGAGATCACCGAGGGCGCCCTCATGGTCGACATCGAGCAGGCCTGGAGCACGCTCCGGGTCCTCAAGCGCATGGGCGTGAAGCTGGCGCTGGACGACTTCGGCACCGGCTACTCGTCGCTGTCGTACCTCCGGCAGTTCAGCCTCGACATGCTCAAGGTCGACAAGTCCTTCGTCGACGGGCTGGGCGTCTCGTCCGAGGACACCGCCATCGTCGAGCACGTCATCGGCATGGCCCGGGCCCTCGGCATGGTGACGGTCGGCGAGGGCGTCGAGACACCCGAGCAGCTGGCCGAGCTGCGCCGTCTCGGGTGCCAGCTGGTGCAGGGCTACCTGCTCAGCCCGCCGGTCGGCGCCACCGAGATCAGCGCCATGCTCAGCAAGGGCACCAGCCTGGGCCGCGCCGCGGTGGGCGCTGCCGCGGAGCCCGTCGCCCCCCAGCTGCTCTAGACCTGCTAGCCCGGGTCCGTGACGGTCCTGCTGGTCGGCTCCGACGCGCCCGAGGTCGGGGTCCTGGCCGACGGCCTCGCCGCCGACGTCCTCCCCCTCCCCCCTGAGCCCTCCCTCCCGGGCCCGACGTGGCCGTGGGCCGAGGAGCTGGAGGCCTGGCGGACGGCGGCGATGGCCGGGCCGGCGGTGGACGCGGTCGTGGTGGCGGCGTGGGTGACGGCGCCGAGCGGGCCCGTGCCCCTGGCGGACGTCGGTCTCGACGAGTGGGTGGCCCGGGGCGAGGCACCGCTGGCCCGCTGGTTCGCGGCGCTGGGGGTGGCGGCCCGGCGGGCGGCCGACGGCGGGTCCGTCGTGGCCGTCGTCGAGCGGCCGGCCCCGCTCGACTGCGCCGACCGGGCGGCCGAGACGGGCGTGGCCGACGCCGTTCTGGCCATGGCCCGCTCGCTGGCCCGCTCCGAGGGCGGCCGGGGCGTGCGGGTCAACGTCGTCACCACCGGGGCTCGCCTGGTCCCGGCGACGGTGGTCGACCCGGCACCGCCGTTGGCGACGTTCCCGGGCACGGTCGGGACCGAGGTCGTCGGCGCCGTGCGCATGCTGCTGGGCCCGGACGCGGCCGGGGTCACCGGCACGGTCGTCCACGCCGACTGCGGGCGATCGTGACGATGCCGTCTCCATCCGACCGGGTCGTCGTCGTCACCGGCGCCAGCGGCGGGGTGGGCCGGGGCATCGCCCTGGCCTGCGCCGAGGCGGGCTGGACGGTGTGGGTCGCGGCCCGGCGGGCGGCCGAGGGGGCGGCGGTGGCGGCCGAGGTCGACGCCGCCGGCGGCACCGGCCGCTTCGTGGCCTGCGAGGTCGGCGACCCCGGGTCGGTGGCGAGCGTCGTGGCCGAGGTCGTGGCCACCTCGGGGCGTCTCGACGGGGTGGTCCACAACGCCACCAGTGGCCTGTCCCCGATCCCCGGCCACCTGGCGGACCTGGCCCTCGACGACCTGCGCGACCACGTCGCCGTATCGGTGCGCGGGACCTATCTCCTGGCGGTCGCGGCCCTCCCCCACCTCGAGGCGACCGGCGGCTCGCTCCTCGTCCTGACCAGCGAGGCCGGCTTCGAGGGCAAGCCCCGGCTGCCGGCCTACTCCGCGGTGAAGGCCGCCCAGCGGGGCCTGGTGCGGGCGCTGGCCCGCGAGTGGGGTCCCCTGGGGGTGCGGGTCAACGCCGTGGCCCCGCTGGCCGCCACGCCGGCCCTGGTGACCGCGCTGGAGAGGGACCCGGCCATGGAGGCCCGGGTCATGGGCCACCTCCCGCTCGGCCGTCTGGGCGACACCGCCGCCGACATCGGTCCCGTGGCCCGGTTCCTGCTCGGCGACGACGCCCGCTACGTCACCGGGATGACGATCATGGCCGACGGCGGCAGCTGCCCGATCTCCTGATCATCGGAGCGGGACGGGCGCGCCGCCGCTGGCGGCGGAGCGGGAGGCGGCGTCGACGATCCGGTGGGCCCGCAGCGCCACGGTGACGTCGGGGTGGGCCGGGGTGCCGTCGCGGACGGCCCGGACGAAGTCGCCGTCGGGGTTGGGCGTGGCGATGCCCCGGTCGGCGCAGGCGGCCAGCAGGCTCTCACCGGCGACGGTGGTGGCCGGGCCGCCCGGGTCCTGCCAGGTGACGGGGCCGAACCAGTCGTCCTCGATGGTGATCCAGCGGGAGCCGCAGAAGATCTCGACCCGGCGCAGGCTGGGCCGGGACAGGACGTCGTGCCACACCGAGGTGAGGGTGCCGAGGGCACCGCCGGCGAAGGCCAGCGAGACCGTCATGACGTCCTCGATGCCGTCGAGGCCGTGGTGGTTGGCCGACCGGGCGCTGACCTCGGACAGCGGGCCGACCACGTGCTCGAGCATGTCGACGTCGTGGATCGAGTGCTCGATCAGGGTGCCGGCGCCGGCCTTGGTGCGGTCGCCCCGCCAGGTCGAGGCGTACTGGCCCTGGGTGGGGATGTACTGGTCGTCGCGGAAGACCACGGCCATGGTCGGCCCGGCGGCCGGGTCCTCCCGCAGGGCCTTGGCCAGGTTGAACGCCGGGCTCCTCCGCAGGACCAGCCCGCACTGGTTCACCACGCCGCGGGCGATCACCTCGGCCGTGAGGGCCTCGGCCGCGGCCAGATCCATCGCCAGAGGCTTCTCGCAGAAGACGGGCAGGCCCCGGCGCACGGCGGCCGACACCAGGCGGGGGTGCTCGGAGGTCCACGTGCAGACGTAGACGGCGTCGCAGGTGTCGAGCACCTCGTCCTCGGTGGCGCAGACGGTCGCCCCGCTGGCGGCGGCGAACGCCTTGGCCCGCTCCGGGTCGGGGTCGAACACGCCGGCCCAGGCCACGTCCTCGCCGCTCCCCTTGAGCATCTTGGAGTGGAACGTGGCGATCAGCCCCGCCCCCAGGAACCCCACGCGCACGGTCATCGCCCGACCGTACCGCCGAGGTCGCCCCGCTCGATGGCCGCCAGGTCCGGGCGGACCTTGAGCAGGTACCAGAGCGAGATGGCCAGTCCCACCACGGTGAGCAGCACCCCGGCCGCCACCGCCGCCATCCACGGCGTCTGCGGGTGCGTGCTCAGCGCCCACACCCACCGGGGCCGTCGCGCCGCGTCGAGCAGCGCCCACACGCTGATCCCCAGCGGTACGCACGCCAGCACGGTCACCACGATCGCCCAGACGATGTCTCCCCCACCGACGGTCTCAGCGGAGCCCAGGATCACCCCGCCGACCCTACGACGAACCAGTGATCAGATCGGACGGGAACCCGTCCGATCTGATCACCGGTTCGAGGGAGAGAGGGAGTGCCCTAGACGGTGGCGCGGGCGAGGGCGTGCTGGACGAGCTCGATGAGGGTGGACTTGGTCGACACCCGGTCGCGGGCGTCGGTGAGCACGATCGGCGTGTCGGGCGAGATGCCCAACGCCTCGCGCACGGCCTCGGGGGTGTGGGAGGCGGTGCCGTCGAAGCAGTTCATGGCCACGACGAAGGGCAGGCCGGCCTCCTCGAAGTAGTCGACGGCCGGGAAGCAGTCCTCGAGACGACGGGTGTCGATCAGGACCACGGCGCCGATGGCGCCCCGGACGAGGTCGTCCCACATGAACCAGAAGCGGTCCTGGCCGGGGGTGCCGAACAGGTACAGCACGAGGTCCTCGCCCAGGCCGATGCGGCCGAAGTCCATGGCCACGGTGGTGCTGGTCTTGGTGGCGACCTTGCTGGTGTCGTCGACCCCCTCGCTGACCGCCGTGAGGGCGGCCTCGGTCGTGAGGGGCTCGATCTCGGAGATCGACCCGACGAAGGTCGTCTTGCCGACGGCGAACCCGCCGGCGATCACGATCTTGACGGGCAGAGGCGCAGGCCCCCCCGTGCCGTTGTCGGCCGGGGACAGCTCAGAGGGCCTGGAGTCCATCGAACACCCTTTCGAGGAGGCGGAGGCTGGGACGCTCGCCGTTGGCGTGCTCCCGGTTGAAGTCGAGGAACCCCTCGTCACAGAGGTCGCCGGCGAGCACGCGGGCGACGCCGAGGGGCAGGTGGCAGTGAGCCGAGATCTCGGCCAGCGAGGAGGGCTCGCGACAGAGCCGCAGGATGTCGCCCTTCTCCATGGCCATGCGCTCGGCGCGCACGTCCCCGGCCGCGGTGCGGACCAGGATCGTCTCGATGGCGAGCTCGGTCCGCGAGCGCGTCCGCCCGCCCGTGAGGGCGTAGGGACGGACCCGCAGGCCGGCACCTTCGGGAGAAGGGGGGCTCATGGCAGACACCTCATCGGGGCAGCGCTCCTTGCAGCTCGGCGCGCAGCTCGGGAGTCAGGATCCCCCCGCAGCGCTCGACCAGCACGGCCATCTCGTAGCCCACGAGGCCGACGTCCGAGGACGCATCGGCCACCACCGCGAGGCAGCTGCCGTCGCTGATGCCGGTGACGAAGAGGAAGGCGTGCTCCATCTCGATGATGATCTGCGTGACCGCACCGCCGCCGAAGCGGCCGGCGGCGCCGTAGGCCAGGCCGATGAGACCCGAGGCGACGGCGGCGAAGCGATCGGCGGCATCCCGGTCCAGCCCCTGCGACACGGCCATGGGCAGCCCGTCGGCCGAGACCACCACGGCCTCGCTGACGCCGGGGATCCGCTCCACGAAGCTGTTGAGGAGCCAGTTCACGTTGCGAGCTTCGGTGCTGATCTGCATCACGGTTCCTTGATGTCGAAGGGGGGCGCGTCGGGCGACGCGGTCGGGGACTTGCCGGCCTGCTTGCCGGAGTGGAAGCGGGAGAGCATCGCCCGGACCTCGTCGGGTGAGCGGCCGGAGGTCGTCGCCGGCGCCCGGGCGGGGCCGTCGGCGCCGGGCACGGCCCGGTTGGCACCGGCTCGTCGGGGCACCCGCTTGACCAGCCCGGAGGACGTGACCTCGGCGGCCGCCTCGGTCGCGACCGGTCCGGAGCCGTTGTCCTCGGGGGTCGAGCCGTTGCCGCTGACGGCGGCCGGCGCGGGAGCCGCGCTGGGGGCCACGGGGGCGATCGGGGTGGCGGGCGTCGGTGCCGGGGTGCGCGTCGGCAGGGCGGGCGCGCTGGTGGGCCGGGGGCCGGTCGGGACCGGCGGCTCGCCCGGGAGCGGGGCCGCGGGAGCCGGAGGCGGGGTCGGAGCAGACGGCGCCGGAGGCGGGGCGGGAGCCCGGCTGGGCAGCGGCGAGGGGGCGAGGAGGTCGCCGGGCGGCGGGCCGGGAGTGCGGATCGGCAGCGGCCGCGTCGGCGGCCCGTCCGGGGCGCGCCCGGTCGGGACGTAGGTCTGGGCCGGCGGGAGCTGCGGCGGCGCGGGAGGAGCCGGAGGGACGGGGGCCGTGGGCGGCGTGGCCCGGGCCTCGGTCGCCGGCATGGCCGGCGCCGGCGGGGGCCGGAACAGATGCGTGCCGCCGGCCGCCGTCGGGGCGGGTGGGGCCGCAGGTGGGCGCGAGCCGGAACCGAAGAGCCGGGGCGCGGCGGGGGCGGTGCCGTCGCCGTTCGGGGTGAGGGTGGCCGGGGACCCGTCGACCGTCGGGGTCACGGGCCGGCGCTGGGGGGCCGGCGGCGGGCCGAACAGCGGGCTGGAGCGGGCGACGCCGGTCTCGTCGGCCCGGGCCTCGGCCGCGGCGGGCGCCGGCGTGGCGCCGATCAGCGGCTCGGGGGCGTCCTGCACGGCGTTGAGCGCGTCGTCGAAGGCCGCCCCGGTGGGCACCGCCTCGGCGAGCGTGGCGGGGGCATCGACCGGGGTGTCGACGGGCGGGTCGACCGGAGCCTCGAAGGCGGTCGCCTCGAACCCGATCGGCTCGAACGGCTCGGGCTCGAAGGGAGCGGGCTCGTCGGCACCGGACGGGGCGACGTCGTCGTCCATGGCCCCCGTGTAGAACTCGAACGGGGGCAGGATCGACGACGGCGAGCTGATGGTCTCGGAGGGAGCCGGGCCGCCGAAGCCGCCCTCGGCGGGATCGCTGAGGTCCAGGGTGTCGAGCTGGGGGACGAGGACGGTGGTCGGGATGGTGACGATCGACGTCACGCCGCCGGCCGGCGACGGGACGAGGCGGACCGAGATCCCGTGGCGGGCGGCGAGACGGCCGACGACGATGAACCCGAGGGTCCGGGCCAGCGTCAGGCCCAGCAGCGGCGGGCGGGTGAGCAGGGCGTTGGCGTCGGCGAGCTGGTCGGCCGACATGCCGATGCCCTGGTCGGTGATCGAGATCGTGTAGCCGCCGCCGTTGTTGCCGTGGCCGACCACCTCGACCCGGGAGTCGGGCGGCGAGAACTGGGTGGCGTTCTCCATCAGCTCGGACAGCAGGTGGGCCAGGTCGGCGGCGGCCGACGAGACCACCTCGCACTCATCCACGTCGAGCAGGTCGACCCGGGCGAAGTGCTCGATCTCGCCCACGGCGGCGAGGGCCACCTTGGTCAGGGGGACGGGCTTGCCCCGGCGGCGCCCCGGCTCGGCGCCGGCCAGCACCAGCAGCGACTCGGCGTTGCGGCGCATCCGGGTCGCCATGTGGTCGAGCTTGAAGAGGTGCTCGAGCTGATCGGGGTCCTCCTCCTGGGCCTCCAGCTCGTCGATGAACTCCAGCTGGCGGTCGAGGAGGCCCTGGTTGCGGCGGGCCAGGTTGATGAACATGTCGCCGATGCCCTTGCGGAGCATGGTGGCCTGCTCGGTGGCCACGCTCACGGCCACCTCCTGGATCTGGCTGACCGAGTGGCTGAGCTTGGCCAGCTCGCGGCCACCGCGGACGTCGATCTCCTCCATGTCCGGTCGCATCTGCTCGGACTCGGCGTCGGAGGGGTTGCGCAGGGCGTCGACCAGCTTGGGCAGCTGCTCGCTGGCCACGCGGTCGGCGGCGGCCGTGAGGTTCATCACCGGCCGGGCGATCGACGTGGCCACCGAGATGGCGAGCACGAGGGCGGCGAGCACGGCGATGAGGGCGCCGCCGAGGAAGAGGCGGGCGGCGTTGTCGGCCGCGGTCACGCGATCGTCGGCGGCGGTCAGCACGGTGGTGGCCTCGGCGTCGGCGATGCTGCGCAGCTGCTCGAGGGTCGCCTCGACCGCGGTGGTCCACCGCTCCGGGTCGATCGCCACCTCGGCGTCGGCCGGGAGGTCCAGGATCCGGGTGACCGTCTCGGAGAAGTAGGACAGGTCGCCACCGACCATGCGGTTGCGGAGCGACGCCCGCACCTTGCTGCCGGCCTGCGAGCTCACCACGGCCAGCTCGATCTCGGCCCGCTCCGCGGCCTCCTCGAACACGCCGCGGGTGCTGATGCCGGTCGCCTCGGCGGCCTCCTCGGTGGCGTCGACGTCGACGTCGGGGAAGGCCCCGCCGGGAGCGGCGCCGGCCAGGATCACGCCGATGCGGGCCTGTGAGGTCGTGTACTCCCCCAGCGAGACCACCGTGCTGGCGCCGTCGGCCAGCTCGCCGTCGTCGATCGAGGCCACGAGCCGATCGCTCACCGTGGGCAGGGCGTTCAGGGCGTTGCGGTAGAGGTTCTCGACCCACGTCCAGTCGAGGGCCCGCTCCATGACCTGGCGGCGGAGCGAGATGTCGAGCTGGTCCACGGCGCGCTGCGCCGAGGCGCCGGCGCTCTGGACCGTCGATTCGTCCCCGACGGCGGCCACGGCCTTCCGGAGGACAGCCGCGGCCTCGTCGACCTTGGCCTGCTGGGCCTCGAGGGTCTCGGTGGAGGCGTCGGCCGGCCCCGCCAGGTAGGCGACGCTGTAGAGGGCCTCGAGCTGCATGGCGCCCTGGAGGGCCTGGGTGGCGACGATGGCCTCCAGGCGGACGGCGTCGGCCCTCGTGCCGGTGGCCTCTTCGCTGCGCTGCGTGTAGCCCAAGCCGGCGAGTCCGATGATCACCGCGAGGGGCGCGGCGACGATCGCGATGAGCTTGGTCCGGATGCTGAGCCTGTCGAACACCTGCGGCGATCCAGTCGTGGGTGGCGAGTCCCGAGCAGGGGCGGCACCAGCCGCACCCGTTCGTCCCGGCACTCGTCGGCAGATCTGCGCCGGGTTCAAGGCATCGGACGCCGCGACCTGCGGTGACCTGGAGGCCATGCCTCACACCTGGCGGCCCAGGATCTACGCTGCGCCCGACTCCAAGGAGGTCGCCCATGACCAACGTCCCCCCTGGCGGTGGGTTCTCCCCTCCGCCCAGCGGCCCGCCCCCCGGTGGGTTCCCGCCCCCGCCCGGTGGCGGCTACCCACCCCCCGGCGGCTTCGGCGCGCCCGGTGGGGGTCCTCCCGGCCTCCCCGGCCCCCTGGCCGAGTGGCAGGACCGCCTGATGTCGGGCGTGATCGACTTCGTCGCCCCCTGGGTGCTGGGCTACCTGCTCCAGGCCGTCGGCGGCGGCATCAACCCGCTGTCCCGCAACGACATCAACCCCCTCTACTGGGTGGGGTCGCTCGTCCAGCTGGCCACCATCGGCTGGGTGCTG
>DASVEC010000676.1:0-7403 GCA_036380755.1 Iamia sp.
CAGGCGCACTCGCGCTCGTCCATCCACTCCTTCGGGCAGACCGCCCCGTGGCAGGCGGCACCGAAGGAGCACCCCGAGCACTTCGTGCCCGGTCGCATCCCGTCGGTCTCACACCAGAGGGCCATCTTGTCCCAGTCGAGATCCATGGACCCGTCCTGGTGCAGCTGCCCGACGATGTTCCGATCGTGGTAGTCGAGCTCGACGGTGCACTTGTAGAGCCGACCCTCCGGGCCGACCACGAACGACCGCGGGTCGGCGGCGTAGCAGGCCGCCCCGTTGGGCTCGAGCATCCGGGTGACGTGCGACTGGCGGAAGCCGACGTCGAGGGCCTGCTGCTTCACGTCGACCAGCGCTCGATAGGTGGCGCGGCCGGTGCAGACGTCGAGATCGTCGTCGTTCGGCCCACCCCACTGCCCGATGGTCTTGACCTCGGTCGTGAACCGGGCGTCGTGGCCGAGGTCGGTCGAGAGGGTCCGGTAGAAGTCGCGGGCCTTGCCGATGTTGGCCGCGTCCACGTTGTGCCGGATCGAGACCGAGAAGTCCAGGTCCGTCCGGGCGAGGGCGCGGAGGTTGGCGATGATCCGGGCGTGGGACGGCTCCCCGCCCGGTCCCCGGCGGTGGGCGTCGTGGTCGTGCTCGAGCCCGTCGAGGGAGATCTGGAACGTCCTGAGGCCGGCGCCGACGAGACGCTCGGCCAGCTCCGGCGTGAGGAGGGTCCCGTTCGTCGTGGCGCCGCAGATGAAGGTGGCGCCCCGCGCCTTGCAGAGCCGTCGGAGGTCGCCGGTGAGGCCGACGACGACCTCCGGGGCCAGGAGCGGCTCGCCCCCGAACCAGGAGATGGTCAGGCGGCGCAGGCCGCGCTGGCGCTCGACCAGCCGGCGCACGCCCTCCTGCACCTCGGCGCTCATCTCCCCCCGGACGAAGCTCTCGTAGCAGTAGACGCAGCGCAGGTTGCACTGCTCGGTCGGCATGAGGATCAGGTGCAGGTTCGGGGCCACGTAGCGGGCGAGGTACGAGGCGCGCACCGCCTCGGCCTCGTCCACGGCCGAGGGGACGAGGAACCCCCCGTGGGCGAGGTCCCGGAGCACACCGGACAGGGGGCCGGTGGTCGTCGTGGCCGGCCGGAGGGCGGTGGCCGCGGCCGGGGCGTCGTCCGCGGGGACGACCCCGATGGCGCCGGTGGCGTGGTTGGCGAGGATCAGCGCGCCGTCGTCGTCGCGGGCGGTACTGGAGTACCGGGACGGCTTGTAGGTGGCGGGGCGATCCTGCGCCATCGGGGGCTCCGGGCGGTCGTGGTCGGCGTGACGCAGGCCACTGTGACGGGCCCGGGAGAGATAGTCAAGAAAACTTGGGCAAGAATCTTGGGCAAGATGTCTTGGCCAACGCCGATCGAGGTCACACGGGTGCGGAGGGCGCGGGAAGAGGGCGGGCGAGGGTCTCGCCGGGCGAGTCGTCGGGCTCCGCCAGGGCGGCGTCGCCCAGCCGGCCGACGGGCACCAGCAGGGCCAGCGTGAGGAGCGCCGAGCCGGCGAACACGCTCCGGAGACCGAACACCTCGGCGGTCAGGCCGGCGAGGAGGGCCCCGAGGGGCATGGTGCCGAAGGCCACGAGCCGGTAGACGCTGTTGACCCGGCCCAGCAGGTGGTCGGGCGTCAGGGCCTGGCGGTAGGCGACCGTCGGGACGTTCCACAGCATGATCGCCGCCCCCCCGACGAACATCGTGCCGGTGACGACCCAGAGGTCGCTCGACACCGCCGGGACGCCGACGGACACGGCGATGCCGACGATGGCGACCTTGAGGCCCAGGGCCCGCCCGAGCCGCCGCGCCACCGGCTCGTACAGGAGCGAGCCGAGGACACCCCCGACCGCGGCGACCAGGACCAACAGGGTGAAGTGGGACTCGTCGAGGCCGAGGGAGGAGCTCTCGCCCACGGCGAAGAGGACGAGCACCGATCCCGCCGCCGAGGTGGCGAGGTTGGCGACGCCGACCGTCCCGGCCATCAGGCGCAGGACGGGGCGTCCGGCGACGAACCTCAGGCCCTGGCCGATCTCGGCCCGGACGGTCGACGAGCTCCGGGCGCGGACCGGCCGGAACCGCCCCCTCAGGCACCACAGCGGAACGACGGCGACCGCCCAGAGCGCCGCCGTCCCGGCGAAGGCGGCGCCGGCCCCCACGGCGACGAGCAGCCCCACCACCGGCGGGCCCACGAACTGCTGGGCGCCGTGCTCGAGGGCGGCGAGGCGGCCGTTGGCCCGGCCCAGCTCGGCCCGCTCCACGACCGAGGGCAGCACGGACTGGCCGGCGGTGTCCGAGAAGACCTCGGCGATGCCGACACCGACCGCGACGGCGTAGAGCAGTCCGATCGACTCCCAGCCGAACCCGAGAAGGGCCGCGGCGGCGAACGTCAGGGCGGCCCGAGCCCCGTTGGCGACGATCATCACGTGCCGCCGGTCCAGGCGGTCGGCGGCGGCGCCGACCGGGAGGGCGAGCACGGGCCAGGCGAGCGACCGGGCCGCCTCGACACCGGCCACCGCGACCGGGGACCGGGTGATCCCGACCGCCACCAGCGGCAGGGCGAGGCGGAAGATGCCGTCGCCCAGGTTCGAGGCACCCGTGGCGCCGGCCAGCAGGCTGAACCGACGCCCGAGGGCTCCGTCGTGCGTGCTATTGGAACTTCTTCCAATCACACGGTGTGACGGTACGCCACGATTGGAGAAACGTCCAACACCCCCCGGGTGTCGGTCACCCGGGTCAGGCCGGCGGCCGGCCCTCCCCGTCCGGTTCGGGAGGGACGCGGTGGAGGACGACCAGACCCCCGACCGGCGGGTGGCCCTGCTCCCGACGTTCCTCGTTGGTGTCCTCGTACTCGTCCAGGACCTGCAGGAGCCGCTGCTGGAGGCCCTGCCGCTCGCCGTCGTCGAGGTGGAGCACGAAGCGCGACGTCGACTCCAGCGCGTCGGGACCGGCCTCCCGGAGCTCGGCCAGGAAGGCGCGGAGGACGGCGGACGCGAGGGACTCGTCGCCGCTGACGTCGAGATCCCACGACAGGCCGGTCGTCCGGTAGGGCTTCTCGGTCGCGCCGCTGGGCCCCCGCCGGGGCTCGCCCTGCTCCAGGAAGCCGGCGGCGACCAGGAGGCGAGCGTGGTAGAGCAGCGTCGACGGGTCGCACTCCAGGCGCTGGGCCAGCTGCGCGTTCGACCACTCCCGCTCCTGGCAGAGGCGCAGGATCCGGAGGCGCATGGGGTGCGAGAGCGCCTTCGCCTGCTGCGTCGTCGCCGGAGCGCGTTCGCGGGGCACGTCCCGGGACGGTAGTGGGGCCAGACTTCCGGGATGGCCGACGCTGCACCCCTCACGCTCGATCGGGACGGGGAGATCTTCGTCCTGCGCATGGACGATGGCGAGAACCGCTTCTCCCCCGCCCTGCTCGACGCCTTCGAGGCCGCCCTCGACGAGGTCGAGGGGGCCGACGGCCCCCGGGCGCTGGTCACCACGGGCACCGGCAAGTACTGGTCCAACGGGCTCGACCTCGACGTGATCTCGGCCGACCCCGACGGCATGGTCGGTTACGTGGGCCGGGTCCAGGCCCTGATGGCCCGGGTGCTGTCGCTGCCCTGCGTCACCGTCGCCGCCGGGAACGGCCACACCTTCGCCGCCGGCGCCATGCTCTCGCTCTGCCACGACGTCCGGACCATGCGGGCCGACCGGGGCTGGTGGTGCCTCCCGGAGGTCGACCTGGGCATGCCCTTCACCCCCGGCATGAACGCCCTCATCCCGGCCCGCCTCCCGGCCGTCACCGCCCACGAGGCCATGGTCACCGGGCGCCGCTACACCGGGAGCGAGGCGCTGGCCGCCGGCATCGTGTCGGCCCTCGCCGACGAGGATCGGGTCGTCGCCGACGCCGTCGCCCTGGCCACCCCGCTCGCCGGCAAGGCCGGCCCCGGCCTGGCCCGGATCCGCACGACCCTCCACGCCGGCGTCATCGCCCTTCTCCTCGACTGATCCCGTTCTTGCGACCCTCATCCACCTCTGAGGTGGACGAGGGTCGCAAGAAGCGGGGGGTCAGGCGGTGAGGGCGACCTTCAGGACCTCGCTGACGTCGTCGACCAGGTGGACGGTCATGGCCTCGCGGACCTCGTCGGGCAGGTCGTCCAGGTCGGGGCCGTTGCGGGCCGGGAGGATGACCTCGGTGATGCCGGCCCGGTGGGCGGCGAGGACCTTCTGCTTCACCCCACCGATGGGCAGCACCCGGCCGGAGAGGGTGACCTCGCCGGTCATGGCCACCTCGTTGCGCACTGTGCGCCCCGTGAGCAGCGAGACCAGCGCCGTGGTCATGGTGATGCCGGCGCTGGGCCCGTCCTTGGGCACCGCGCCCGCCGGGAAGTGGACGTGGAACCGCCGGGCCAGGGCCTCGGCGTCGACGTCGATCAGCTCGCTGCCGGCGTGGGCTCGTACCCACGACAGGGCGATCTGGGCCGACTCCTTCATCACGTCGCCGAGCTGGCCGGTGACCTGGAGGGCGGGCTCGCCGTCGGACGCCGAGGCCTCGACGAAGAGCACGTCGCCGCTGGCACCGGTGACGGCGAGACCGGTGGCCACGCCCGGCACCGCGGTGCGCTCGGCGACCTCCTCGCTGTGGAAGCGGGCCCGGCCGAGCAGCTCGACGAGGACGTCGCCCTCGTCGATCACGATCGGGGTCGACGTCCCGCCGGCGACCCGCACGGCCGCCTTCCGCAGGACCTTGCCGATCTGGCGCTCGAGCCCACGGACGCCCGCCTCACGGGTGTAGCCGGCGACGATCGCCCGGTAGGCGGCGTCGGTGAGCGAGACCTCGTCGGTCCGCAGTCCGTTGGCCGACAGCTGGCGCTCGGTCAGGTGGTCACGGGCGATGGCGACCTTCTCGTCCTCGGTGTAGCCGTCGATCGAGATGATCTCGAGCCGGTCCAGCAGCGGGCCGGGCACGGTGTCGAGCACGTTGGCGGTGGCGATGAAGAGCACGTCCGACAGGTCGAGGTCGACCTCCAGGTAGTGGTCGCGGAACGTGTGGTTCTGGGCCGGGTCGAGGACCTCGAGCAGGGCGGCGCTGGGGTCGCCCCGGTAGTCGGAGCCGACCTTGTCGACCTCGTCGAGCAGCACGACCGGGTTCATGGTGCCGGCCTCGGTGATGGCCTTGACCAGCCGGCCGGGCTGGGCGCCGACGTAGGTGCGGCGGTGGCCCCGGATCTCGGCCTCGTCGCGCACGCCACCCAGGGCGACCCGCACGAAGCTGCGGCCCAGGGCCCGGGCGACCGACTCGCCGAGCGACGTCTTGCCCACGCCGGGGGGACCGACGAGGGCGACGATGGCGCCGGGCTTGCGGCGCGATGAGCCGACTTCGTCGATGCCCCTTTCGGTGCGGAGCTTGCGGACGGCCAGCATCTCGACGATCCGCTCCTTGACCTCCTCGAGCCCGGTGTGGTCGGCGTCGAGGACGGCGCGAGCGGCGTCGACGTCGAGGGCGTCGGTGCTGCGCTCGGTCCACGGCAGGCCGAGAACGGTGTCGAGCCAGCCCTGGATCCAGCCCCGCTCCATGTTCTGCTCGGGCATCCGCTCGAAGCGGCCCAGCTCCTTGCGGAGGGCGCGGACCACGTCCTCGGCGACGCCGGCCGTCTCGAGCTCGTCGATCTTGGCGGCGTAGCGCTCGACGGCGTCCTCGTCGTCGCCGTCGTCGCCCAGCTCCTTGCGGATGGCCTCCATCTGGCGCCGCAGCAGCATCTCCCGCTGCTGCTCGTCGATGCCGTCGCGGACGTCCTCGCTGATCTTCTGGGTCAGCTCGACCTCGGCGAGGGCCTCCTTGGCCCAGTCGAGGACGAGGGCGACCCGCGCCTCGACGTCGACCGTCTCGAGGAGCTCGATCTTGCGGTCGTCGTCGAGGTCCGGCCACCAGCCGGCCAGGTCGGCCAGTGCGCCGGGGTCGTCGACGGGCACGCCGGCGAGGGCCTCGTCGAGACCGCCGCGGCCGCGCCGGCCGGTGCGCCGCTCGAACAGGGCGAGGTAGGTGGCGCGCAGCTCGGCCCCGAGCCGGCGGGCCTCCTCGGTCGGGCCCGTCTCGGCGACCGGCTCGGCCTCGACCCACAGGCCGGGCGTGGGCCCGACGACGCCGGCGCTCACCCGGGCCCGGCCGGTGGCGCGGACGACGAGGGCGGTGGTGCCGCCCGGCAGGGTGCCGGTGGACTCGATGCGGGCGAGGGCGCCGACCTCGGCCAGACCGCCGTCGGCGGTGCGGGGGACGAGCAGGATCTCGCCCTCGTCGGCGGCGGCGAACGCCTTCTGGGCCTCGTCGGACTCGAGGGCGATGGTCACCACCATCTGCGGGAGGATGACGCCCTCGGGCAGGGGCAGGACGGGAAGGGTCCGGGGGGTGGTGGAGCTGGGCATCGGGTCCTCCGACGGAGTGACTTGCAGAGTGCAAGCCACAACCTACGGACAGACCCCCTGATTCCCACCTGTTCCCAACGTCACCGGTGTCACCTTGTTCCAGGTCCAGAGGTGCCGATGGGGGGCGATGGCCGAACGTCGTCGCCGTCGCGCCCTGCGGGACCAGATCCCGTCGCTGACGCCACTGCTGGCGATGTGGGCCGCCGGCGGGTCGATCCTGGCCTTCGTCGCCGCCCAGCGGTCGGTCGGCCTCGAGCAGCTGTTCCTCGACCCCGCCTACCTCGCCGGCGAGCCCTGGTACACCGGCGTGCTCAGCGACCTTGGCGTGCTGGGCTGGGCCTCGGCCACGGTCACGGCGCTGTGGGGCGGCTGGGTGGCGGCCCAGACGGGGCGGCCCACCGCGGCCCGGTTCCTGCGGGCCGGCGCGCTGGTGAGCATCGTCCTGCTGGCCGACGACCTCTTCCAGCTCCACGCCGACGTCCTCCGCTTCATGGGGCTGCCCAAGGGCATCCGCCAGCTGGTGATCGTCCTGCCCGCCGTGGCCTGGCTCGTCCGCTACGCCGCCGACATCGCCCGTACCCGGTGGGTGATCCTCGCCGGTGCCCTGACCGGCTTCGCCGCCTCGCTGGTCGTCGACGGGCTGGCGGCGCCGGGATCGACGGTCGGCCTGTTCGTCGAGGACAGCGCCAAGCTCCTCGGCGTCCTGGCCTGGACCCAGTACATGGTGATGACCAGCCTCGACATCATGCGGTCGACGATCCGGGACGCCGCCCACCTCACATCCGAGGCGCCCGTAGCGTTGACAGAGCATGGGATCGGCCACGACGACAGCACGCACGAGCAAGCTCGGCGGCGTGCCGACGACGCTGCCCCCGTCGGGGACGGCGACCGGCACGCAGCTGGGACTCGAGCTGCCCGCCGGGGCTGAGCGAGGACCGGCCCGTCGGGTCCTGCCCGATGTCGTCCACATCCCGAGCTGGCTCTCGCT
>DASVEC010000677.1:0-4698 GCA_036380755.1 Iamia sp.
GCCGCCCGGACCCGCCCCGGCGCCGGCCAACACCGGGTTCGCGCCGCCGCCCGGTGGTCCCGCTCCGGCCCCGCCCCCGCAGCAGGCGCCGCCGCAGTTCGGCGCACCGCCCGGCGCCCCGCCGCAGCAGGCGCCACCCCAGCAGGCCCCGCCGATGCCGGCCCCGGCGGCCGCCGGCGGCACCATCGACCTGTCGAAGGTCCCGGCCCAGGGCTACTCCGACACGCCGACGATGTACCAGCCGACCCCGCCCGGGGCCATGAACAGCCTCGAGCAGTACAAGGAGAAGCCGACCACCGGCCGGTTCACCCAGCAGAGCTCGAAGATGGTCAAGGTCACCCTCGGCCCCGAGGTCCTGACCCGCAAGGGCTCGATGGTCGCCTACCAGGGCAACATCGAGTTCGACCACAAGGGCTCGGGCGGCTTCAAGAAGATGCTCGAGAACAAGATGACCGGCCAGGGCCTCAGCATGATGATCTGCCGGGGCGAGGGCGAGGTCTTCCTGGCCGAGGACTCGACCGACCTCCACATCGTCGAGCTCAACGGCCGCACCATCAACATCAACGCCAACAACGTCCTGTGCATGGACGCCACTCTCTCGTTGGAGACCAAGCGGATGGAGAGCGCCGGGCTCCCCGGCGGCGGGTTCTTCCACATCGAGGTGACGGGTCAGGGCACCATCGTCGTGATGACCCACGGCACTCCGATGACGATCCCGGTGGCCGGCCCGACCTCCACCGACGTCAACGCCACCGTGGCCTGGTCGGCCGGCATGCGCGTCAGCGTGTCGAGCCAGGTCCGGGTCCAGCGCAACCTGTACGCCGGCCAGTCGGCCGAGACCGGATGCCTCGACTTCATGGGGATGGGCGAGGCCTTCGTTGTCGTCCAGCCCTACGAGGTCTGAAAGGAGCTCCCATGGAAGGCTTCCTGACGCAGCAGTACCAGGCGACGCCGATCGGTGACCGGATGTCGAACCACGGCTCGAAGATGGCCAAGGTCATCATGCAGCCGGGCGTCGACATCATGGCCAAGGCCGGATCGATGGTCGCCTACAAGGGCCTGATCGACTTCAACCCCAACCCACCGTCGATGGGCAACTTCATCCGGTCGTTCGCCACCGGCGAGGGCGTCCAGCTGATGCAGGCCACGGGCCAGGGCGAGCTCTACCTCGCCGACTACGGCTCCGACGTCGTGGTGATGCAGCTCAGCAACGAGGCCCTGTCGGTCAACGGCCCCAACATCCTGGCCTTCGAGAACACCCTCCAGTGGGGCATCGAGCGGGTCAAGGACGTCAAGATGGCCTTCTCCGGCATGGGCATGTTCAACGTCGTGCTCCGGGGCCAGGGCTGGGTGGCCCTCACCAGCCGGGGCACCCCCGCCGTGCTCGACACCCGCGAGGCGCCGACGTTCGTCGACACCGACGCCCTCGTGGCCTACACCGAGGGCCTGCAGATCACGCCCCGGCGCACGGCCAAGTTCAGCAGCCTGATCCCCGGCCGGGGCTCCGGCGAGGCCTTCCAGCTCGGCTTCCAGGGTCAGGGGTTCGTCGTGATCCAACCGGCCGAGGACGCCACGTCCAAGTTCTCAGTGCGAGGTTGAGGAGAGACCCATGGGCTATCCCCCCCAAGGCGGCTACCCACCCCAGGGCGGCTACCCCCCGCAGCCGGGCCAGCCGGGCGGCTACCCGCCCCAGCCCGGTGGCTACCCCCCGCAGCCCGGTGGCTACCCGCCCCAACCGGGCGGCTACCCACCCCAGCCCGGTGGCTACCCGCCCCAGCCCGGGTACGGCGGCATGCCCCCCGGCGCCGGCAACATCTACGGCGCCCCCGGCTCCGACGGCTTCGGCCGCGACACTCTGTTCAGCAACACGCCGGTCGAGTCCAACGAGGCCTTCGCCCTCCAGAACGGGAAGATGCTCAAGGTCACCCTCGGCCAGCAGTCGGGGATGAAGGAGCTCTTCGCCAAGTCCGGGTCGATGATCGCCTACCAGGGCGGCGTCACCTTCGACGGCAACTCCCGCTCGTGGGGCCAGCAGCAGACGTCGCGCTTCACCGGCCAGGTCCTGCCGCTCATGAAGGTCGCCGGCGCCGGCACCGTCTACTTCGCCAACCAGGCCCAGGACCTCTTCGTCCTCGAGCTCAAGGGCGACAGCTTCACCATCGACAAGGACAACCTCCTCGCCTTCAGCCCCGGCCTGCGCTGGGACGTGGTCCGCGTCGACACCGGCCAGCAGATCGGCGGGATGGACGCCTTCAACATCGAGCTCTCGGGCAACGGCCACTTCGTCGCCTGCTCGCAGGGCGCCCCGCTGGTGATGAACGTCGACCCGTCGAACTACTACTTCGCCGACGCCGACGCCGTCCTCGGCTGGAGCTCGTCGCTGGCCGTCAGCATGCAGGCCGCCGTCACCAGCTCGTCGGTGACCTCGATGCGGGCCAACACCGGTGAGAGCTGGCAGATGAACTTCAGCGGCGAGGGCCAGGTCATCGTCCAGCCCGCCGAGATGCTGCCGCCGTTCAACGCCGTGGCCACCAACGCCCAGGGCGTCCCCCAGAGCCTGGGCGACCTGTTCGGCTCGGGCTTCGCCGGCAACAACCCCTTCGGCGGCCGCTAGAACTCGGCCCGGCCCACCTCGGCACCGGCGGCGTCGAGGGCCACGAAGGTGACACCGGGGCTCCCGGAGATCCCGTCGATCGTGACCGTCCCCACGGGCAGCTCGACCACGAAGCCGGTGATGCCCTCGGCCGAGACGGTCGGGCCGGTGCCGAGGACGTCGCCACCGGGTCGCCGCACCTCGACGGTGGCGACCTCGGCCCGGACCTCGCCGTAGGCCCAGTCGAGGTCCTCGCCCTCCTCGACGGTGACACCACCGGGGAAGGGGGTGACCGGCGCGCCCGCGTCACCGTCCGCCGACGCCGACCCGGCCGACGCCATCGATGTGCCACCGGTCGCGGGCGACGAGGTCCGCAGGGTCAGGGAGATGTCGGTCTCACCGCCGGGCTCGGACGCCAACGTCCACGTGGACCCGTCGGAGAACTGACCCTCGCCCAGCACGACGACGCCGGGGGCGTCGAGCCCGTACCGATCGGCCTCGTGCCGGAGGGCGGGCAGGTCGTCCGGCGCGAGCGCCACCAGGTCCTCGGCCAGGGCCAGGACGTCGTCACGGCCGAACCGGTCGTCCGAGGCGGCCACGATCTCGACCACCACCCCCGGGCGGTCCTCCCACCGGAGCGTCCACCACGTCGTGGTGCCCCCCGGCGCCTCGACGTGGAGCCGGGCGAGCACGGCGGGACCGCCACGGACCTCCACCTCCTCCACGTCCGAGGTGAGCAGGCCGGACAGGCCCACGTCGAGCGGCCCGCCCGCGTCGACCCCCACCGCGACGATCTCGACGGTGTCGCCGCCGTCGAGAGGCCCGTAGGACACGCCCCACGCCCGCCCCCCGGCCTCCGGCCCACCGCTGAGGGCGAGGGACCCGAGGGCGTCGAGGAGCGGGACATCGCCCAGGCGGGACCAGTCCTCCGGCAGGGCGTCGCCGGGAACCGAGGCCACCTCGCCGTCGAGGGTGACCGCGGCCGCGGCCGCCACGGTGGCCTCCCCGGCCCCGGCGCCCAGCACCACGACGAGGCGATCGCCCACCTCGACGAACAGGGCGCCCTCGCCGATGCCCTCCGAGGCGTCCCACGCCCGCCGTCCGGGCACCTCCACCTCGGGCAGGTCCTGGGCCTGGAGGGGGACGTCGCTCTCGGAGGCCGACTCGTCCTCCGGATCCACGGGCAGGGGGGCGACGGCGAGCGCGGCCCGGTCGGCGGCCGGTCCGTACACGGTCGCCGGTCCGGCCAGGTCCGACGAGTCACCGCCAGCCTCGTGGACGACGGCGAGGGCGAAGCCCTCGGGCGCGGTGCGCAGGACGTAGCGGGGGAGGTCGCCGGGGGCCACGGCGGGGGCGCTGTCGTCGTCGCCGGTGCCGGCCAGGGAGACCACCGCGGCGACGACCACCAGCACGGCGGCGGCCGCGGCGACCAGACCGACGAGGGTCCGACGGCGCCGGTCCGGGCGGGCGTCGATGTCGATGCGGACGAGGTCGGGGTCGAAGAGCGGGACCGGCCGCTCGGCCACGGCGGCGCGGACGCCGGCGGCGGCGGCCCGGGCTCGCTCGTCGACGGCGGTGAGGGTGCGATCGTCGGTCACGCGTCCTCCTCGGGAGCGATGGTGGACAGGGTGCGGGCGAGGGCGCGGCGCCCGCGGGAGAGGTGGACCCGCACCGTCGAGGCCCGCATGGCGAGCAGGACGGCGATGTCCTCGATGCCCAGGTCCTCCAGGTAGTGGAGGGCGATCGTCTGGGCCTGGCGCTCGGGCAGGGCCCGCACCGCGGTCCAGAAGTCGGGGTCGGTGTCCGGCGGCGACGCGGCGGCGTCCTGGGCGACCCGGGCCGCCGTCGTCAACCGCTGCGCCCCGGCCTCGACGACCCGCAGGTGGCGGCGGTGGGACACGGCCCGGTTGGCAACCGCCCGCCGGACCCACGCCCCCGGTCGATCGAGCGAGCCCACGTGATCCCACCTCCGGTAGGCGTCGAGGAAGGCGTCCTGGGCCAGCTCCTCGGCCACCGCCCGCGACCCGGTCAGGCTCCAGCCCAGGGCGACCACCGCATGCCAGTCGGCCCGGTACAGCTCGTCGAACGCCGAGCTCCCCGTCTCC
>DASVEC010000678.1:0-3279 GCA_036380755.1 Iamia sp.
CGCTCGCGGAAGGCGGTGTCGACCACCACCGGTCCGCACCCGGCCTCGGCGCCGAGCAGCTCGGCGGTGACCCGCGCCCGCTCCAGGTCCGACGACCACAGCTCGTCGACCCCGCCGGGCAGCCCGGCGGCCGCCGATCGGGCCTGCTCGCGGCCCCGGTCGGTCAGCGGTGGGTCGGCCTGGCCCTGCCAGCGGCCGTCGGCGTTCCACGTCGACTCGCCGTGACGGACGAGCAGCAGGCGGACATCGGGCACGGCCGAGCAACCTAGAGGAGCCCCTCGAGGCGGGCGGCGACGCCGATGACGTCGTCGCTCCGCCCCAGGAGAGCGCAGAAGCCGAGGGCCTCGACGAGGACGTGGACCTGACTGGCCCGGATGCGGGCGTCGGCGTCGGTGAGGTCGACGCCGTGTGCTCCCAGGTGGGCGAGCGCCCGCTCGCGGAACCGGACCTCGGCGATGGCCGGGTGCCACGGCGTCCACACGTCGAGCCAGGCGACGTCGAACAACGGGTCGGCGTACATCGAGCAGCCCCAGTCGAACACGCCGGTGACCCGGTCGTCGTCGACCAGGACGTTCCGGTTGGCCAGGTCGCCGTGCACGAGGCCCCGCGGCGGGTGGAGGGCGGCGGTCAGCTCGTCGAGGACGGCGAGACCGCGGCGGTGGAGGGCGGCCTCGGCCGGGTGGGCGGCCAGGGCGGTCCGCCAGCCGTGCTTGCGGTCGGCGGGGTCGTCGTCGCCCGCGCCGAGCAGGTGGGCCGCCCACGAGGGCTGGATGGCCCGGCCGTCGGCGCCCCACAGCCCCCAGCCGTCGTCGCCCGACACGTCGACCGACGCCAGGGCGGCGAGGACGCCCAGGACCGACGGGAGCGCCCGCTCCCAGCCGGCGGTGTCGAGGTGCTCGAGCGGCGTCCCCCGCACCCGGGTCGAGATGCACCAGGACCCGACGGCGTCGTCGCCCAGGCCCAGCACCTCGGGCACGGGCAGGCCCGGCCCGGCCCAGGCCGCGGCCCGCTGGTCGCGCTCGAAGTCGGCCCGGTGGGCGCCGATGCGGACCACCAGGTCGCGCCCGGCCGAGCGGAAGGCGAAGCAGCGGGACCACTCGCCCTCGCCGATGCGGTCGACGTCCGCCACCTCCGGGTCGAGGTGGCGCCGCACGATCGCCCGCGCCGCGTCCTCGTCAGCCCCCGGCGGCACGGCCACTCGGGGACCGTAACCCGGGCGGTGGGAGGAGCGGAGGGGGTCCGGAGCGGGGGGCGCCAGTAGGCTCCCGCGCCGCCATGCCCGTCCTCCGGCTCTTCGCCGCCGCCCGCGAGGCAGCCGGCACCGCCTCTGTCGAGGTGCCCGGTGTGACCGTCGACGAGGTGCTGGACGCGGCGCGCACCCGCTTCGGTCCCGAGCTGGCCGCCGTCATCGACGCCAGCAAGGTGTGGCGCAACGGCGAGCCGGCCTCCGGCTCCGACCCGGTCGGCCCGGGCGACGAGGTCGCCGTGCTGCCGCCGGTGTCGGGCGGCAGCGGTCCCGACCGGCCTCCGGGCGGACGCTCGCGCCGGCCCACCTTCGCCCCGGCCGAGCCCCCGCCCCCGGCCAAGCCGGCACCGGCCCCCCGCCGGTCGCCCAGCGCCGAGGCCGCCGCCGCCCGGCGCACCGAGAGCGCCGACCGGGCCGCCGATCGGGCCGCCGGCCGCCGCCCGGCCCCCACCGGCCCCGATCGCCCGATCCGGCCCAGCCCCCGGCGCGGCGATCCCGCCCCCGGCGACGCCCGGGCCCGGCGAGGAGCGCCCACGGGCCGCGGCACCGGCGCGCCCGATCGATCGGGCCGGCCCGGCGCCCGGCGCGCCCCGGGGTCCGCCGGCCGCGCCCGCCCCGTGCCGGCCGCCGTCCCCGACGGGCGACCCGATCTCGTCAAGCGGCCGGCCGCCAAGCGATCGGCCGGCGCCGACGGGTCGCGGCGGGTCGTCGCCCCCACCCCGCCCCCGCTGGAGCCCGGTGTCCTCACCCGCACCACCGCGCCCACCGGCCGCCCGCTCGCGCCCCCCGACGGCGACGGTGCCGGGCCGAGGAAGGGCGCCGGACGTCTCACCCGCCTGCGCTCGGTCGGCGTCCCGGTCACCGGCAGCATCACCGTCCGGGGCAAGGAGCGGAAGGTCAGCGGCATGCGCCAGCGCCGCACCGCGCTCGGCCGCCGCTACGCCGTCGTCTACGACGTCGACGGCCCCAAGGTCACCCTCGGGGTCCTCTGGTTCGTCGCCGTCATGGGCTCGGTGGCCCTGGGCTGGTGGGCGCTCACGTTCCTCTTCGCCATCGCCGCCGGGTGGGCCGCCATGGAGGCCGCCGACCGCTGGCGGGAGAAGGGCGTCGCCGCCGACCCCTGGGTCGCCGCCCTGGGCGCCGGCACCGTGGCCGCCGCCGGTGCCGCCGGCGCCGGCTTCGTGGGCGTCGCCATCCTCGTCGTGGTCCTGGCCTCGGTGGCCCGCATGGCCCTCAGCCCCATGGGTCGCGACCACGTCCTCTCGGCCGCCGGCAACACGGTGGGCTGCGCCATCCCCTTCGGCCTGGCGTCGGCCTCGGTGGTGCTGACCAACGACCTGGAGATCGGCGCCGTCGTCGCCCTCCTGCTGTTCGCCGCCGCCTACGACGCCGGCGACCACCTGATCGGCTCGGGCTCGTCCAACAGCGTCGAGGGCCCCCTGACCGGCATCGTCACCATCGCCGTGGTGGCCATGGCCATCGCCGTCCTGGGCACGCCGCCGTTCGAGGGCAGCCCCACCTACACCTTCGCCGCCTTCGCCGCCGTCCTGTGCCCCCTGGGCCAGATGGCGGCCTCGGCCATCCTCCCGGCCAACGACGCCCGGGCCCCGTCGGTACGACGCCTGGACTCGCTCCTGCTGCTGGCGCCGGCGTGGGTCTGGACCGTCGGCATCTTCATGGGCAGCCGCTGAGGCCCCCTGCCGCTGCTCGCGCCGGTGAACGGCGCGCTCGCTGTGGTTTCCACCGGAGACCCCCACGCCGTAGCCTGGCGCCATGTCCGAGCTCGAGGAGAGGTGGCGCGACCTCGGTGAGTTCATCCGCGAGCAGCGTCGGGTCGGGCACCTGTCGTTGCGGAAGCTGTCGGAGATGGCGGGCATCTCGAACCCCTACCTCAGCCAGATCGAGCGCGGCCTTCGCAAGCCCTCGGCCGAGATCCTCCAGCAGATCGCTCGGGCGCTCGAGATCAGCGCCGAGACCCTCTACATCAGGGCCGGCATCCTCGAGGAGCGCGACGGCGAGTCCGACCTGGTCAG
>DASVEC010000679.1:0-5436 GCA_036380755.1 Iamia sp.
GCGGGTCCTGGGGCGGCGGCAGCCCGGCGTCGGCCGTCTCCAGGGCGCGCAACCGCTCGTCCAGGGTCAGCGCGGCCAGGTCCTCGTGGAGGCCGCCCTCGAGGAGCCCCACCAGACTGTGAAGGTCGACGTCGCTCGCGAGGACCGGGTCCGGACGGTCGGCGCTGCGTCTCATGAGATCGCGCGCCCCCTCGATCGAACGGGTCCGAGCGGCGCGGGGCGCGTCGTCCAGGGCCTGCAGGCGATCGGCGATGCGAAACACGAAGGTCGACGAGGGGAACAGCAGGTGGAGTCCGGCCGACGTGGTCCGGGTCTCGTCCGTAAGGGCCGAGGCCGCCTCGTCCAGGATGTGGAGGAGGGCGTGGCCGAACGAGGGACGCAGCGGCTGGGCGGCGAGGAAGACGGTACCGAGGAGACGCATGCCGTCCACCTCGTCGGCCCAGAGCGTGTGCCAGACGAGGCGGGCCACCGTCGTCCGCCAGCTGTCGCTCTCCATCTGGTCGCCGATCGACGTGAGGCCCAGGCGCGCGGCGCGGGCTCGGAGGACCTCGGCCGCCCGCCGGTTGGCGTCCCGCACGGTCACGCGGTTGGCCGGGTCGAGGAGGAAGAGGCGAATCGCCCGACGCACCTCGGCGTGGAGGTGACCTGATCGGTCGAGGACGAAGTCGTGCCGACGGGCGAGCCGCTCTTGGGTCGCGGCCACTTCGCCGGGTGGGATGTCCCACAGCGCCCCGAGCACGTCGGGATCGGTCTCGACCGAACGGGACAAGGCCAGCCCGTAGATCAGCGAGAGATCGGGATCGCCCTCCCCCAGCTCGGGGGAGACGTGGACGAGGTAGCGGCGGGCGAGGCCGAGGACGACCGACGAGACGTCGCCGGTGGCCGAGACCTCGCGGGCCGCCTCCTTCACCTCGATGCCCGAGTGGACGAGGTTGGCGAAGAGCCACAGGGCGAGGGGCACCCCGCCGGTCAGGGCCTCGATCTCGGGCAGGTGGGGCGCGGCCTCGTCGAGGCCGGCGGAGTGGAGATAGTCCGTGATGTCCTGGCTGGTGAATCGGGACGGCTCGACGATCCGCAGACGGCTCGACGGCAAGGTGCGGAGGTAGAGGTCGGCGATCGTGTCGAAGCCGGGTATCACCGCCTCGAGACGCATGGCCACCGTCCAGACGCAGCGCGATCCCGACGCCCGGATGATGTCGAGGAGCGGGATGCGGGTGTCGCCGAGGATCTCGGCGGTGTCGAGGAGCAGGACGATCGGCCGGGTCTGGCGGCTGAGCTCTCGAAGCCCGGCGGCGAAGGCCTCGGCGACGGCGTCGTTGGGACGCATCACCGCGGTGAAGTCGGCCGAGGCGATGGTCCCACCCCGCCGCCGTCGTTCGATCTCGACTGCGGAGACGACGCCCTTCACCAGGTGGCTGGCCCCCTTCCCGGCGATCGTCCCACCCGGTCCGGCGAGCGAAGCCAGGTCACCCAGGGCGTCGGCCCCCTCCTGCACCCGCTGGCTCATGAGACCATCGTCCGATGGGGTGCTGAACCGGCGCGAGCTCTCGGCCGCCAGCTGGCGGAAGCGCCTCATCTCCCGCTCGAGCCCGCGGGTTGCCTGGCGGTCGTCCCGAACGGCGCTGACGAGAGCGGCGTGGATGCCCTCGAGGGCACGCCACAGCGGAGGCCCACCCGGTGGGTAGTCAGCGGAGTGGCGCTCGCGCTCGGCCTCGAAGTCGGCGGCGGCGACGATGAACCGGCCCGCCAGGATCTCGTCGCCGGGGTGCTCGCCTCGGGCCAGGGCGGTATAGCGGCTGAGGAGCGATGTCTTTCCGAGCCCGCCCAGGCCGTGGACGACGACGAGGTAGCCCTCGTCGAGACCGGGGTCGGGTCGGCCCAACTGGAGCAGGACGGCACGGAACCGATCTTGTTCGTCGTCCCGTGCGAGCAGAACGTCCTTCATCCCGGGCCCTCCCGGTGCGCATGTTAGGGGGCGGCGAGAGGGGCCGTGATCGAGAGGCGGCCGCATCAGCGGGACGTCAGGGGGGCGTCGGTGGTCGTGGTCATGGTCGTGGGACAGACCGACCTGACCGAGGAGCTCCCATGACCACGACCGTCCGCCCCGCACAGGAGCAGGAGGCCGGGCGCACCGGCGTCCTGTTCTCGATGTGCCTCGCCCTCGTCCTCGTCGTGGCGTCGGTCTCGAGCGTCAACCTGGCGCTGACCGGCATCAGCATCGACCTGGGCACGAGCAGCTCCCAGCTCACGTGGGTGGCCGACGGCTACACGGTGGCGCTCGCCGCCCTGGTGCTGCCCTTCGGTGCGCTCGGCGACCGGATCGGCCGGCGCCGGCTCCTGCTGGTCGGCACCGTCGTCTTCGGCCTCGCCGCCCTCGGTGCCGCGGCCGCCCAGTCGCCGCAGGCGCTCATCGGGTGCCGGGTCCTCATGGGCCTCGGCGCCGCCATGGTCATGCCGGGCACCTTGTCCACCATCACCGCCGTGTTCCCGCCCGACGAGCGGGCCCGGGCCGTCAGCGTCTGGGCCGGCTTCGCCACCTCGGGCGCGGTCCTGGGGATGCTCGGCTGCGGCCTCATCCTCGAGTGGTCCAGCTGGCGGGCGACCTTCGTCGCCACCGCCGTGCTCGCCGGCGCGGCTCTCGTGGCCGCCCTCCTCCTCGCGCCCGACACGTCCGACCCGGAGGACGCGGTGATCGACGCTCCCGGCTTCGTGCTCTCGGCCCTCGGCATCGGTGCCCTCATCTTCGGCATCGTCGACGGGGCGGAGGCGGGCTGGACCTCGATCGGCGCGGTGGGCGGGCTCGCCGTCGGCCTGGGCGCGCTCGCCGCCTTCGTCCGGTGGGAGCTGCGGACGCGCCGGCCGATGCTCGACGTCCGGCTCTTCGCCCTCCGGGGCTTCGGCACGGGGACGCTCGCCCTGACGGTGCAGTTCCTGTGCCTCTTCGGGTTCTTCCTCGTCGGCCTCCAGTTCGTGCAGCTGATCCTCGGTTACAGCGCCCTGAAGAGCGCGGTCTGCCTCCTGCCCATGGCGTTGATCGTGATGCCGATGTCGCGGGTGGCGCCGCACCTCGTCGAGCGGTTCGGGCCGCGAGCGGTGATGACCACCGGCCTGCTGGGCCTGGCGGGCGGGTTGGCCATCATGACCCGCCTCGACGACACGTCGTCCTACGGGCACTTCCTCGGCGGGCTGGCCGTCTTCGGGCTGGGGATGGCCCTCACGTCGACCCCGGCGACGACGGCCATCGTCACCTCGTTGCCGAAGGCGAAGCAGGGCGTCGCCTCGGCGGTCAACGACGTCTCCCGAGAGATCGGGTCCGCCCTCGGCATCGCCATCCTGGGCTCGCTGTTCAACAGCGGGTACCGGTCCGCGGTCAGCCCGGCGACGTCGGCTCTGCCGGCCGAGGCCGGCCACGCCATCGAGGAGTCGGCGGGCGCCGGGCTCGCCGCCGCCTCGCACATGGGCTCCGGTGGTCAGCCGATCGCCGACGCCGTCCGCCACGCCTTCGCCGAGGGGCTGCACGACGCCATGACGGCCGGCGTCGTCATCGCCGTCCTCGCCGCCGCGGTCACGTTCTGGCGGGCTCCCCGCCGGGCGCTAGTCGCGCTCGATCCGGCGGAGGCCGCGCTCGGGGGTCCACCACTCGATGACGAGCTTGGTCGCACCCGGATCGAGGGCGGTGATCACGACCTCGGTGATGTCGGCGACGAAGGCGACCCCGTCGGGTTGCTCGTCGGCGCCGTCGGTGGCCACCGGGCCGTCGGGGACGGCCCGCCCGGCGATCTTGGCCTCGCCCGGCCAGTCGGCCTCCTTCCCCTCCTCGGGGTGGACGGTCGGGCCGTGCAGGGCGAAGCGGGGGTCGCGCTCGAGGTCCGCCCCCTTGCGGGCCTCGGGCATCGAGCCGAAGCGGAGCTCGCCGTCGGCGAACTCGCACTCGATGCCCGAGATGCGGGGTGAGCCGTCGGCCCGGAGCGTCGCCATCGTCTTGTGCCGACCGGCGTCGAACAGCCGCTGCACCCGCGCCGCGAACACCGGCTCGGCCTCCTCGATCGCCTTCCATGCCGGCACGGCGCGCAGGCTACCTGCCGAGGAGGGGGGCGACGGCGGTCCGGACGACCTCGGCGATCTCGGTGAGGAGGTCGCCGTAGACGCTGGTCTCGCGCCAGAACATGGCGATCTGACGGCGGGGGACCGGGTCGGCGAAGCGGAGGAGCCGGACGCCGTCCGACGCCGGCACGGGCGGCCGGACGGCCAGCTCGGGCAGCAGGGTGACGCCGACGCCGGCGGCGACCATCTGCCGCAGGGTCTCGAGGCTGGTGGCCCGGAAGCCGGCCATCTCGGCCGCACCCGAGAGCCGGCACACCGACAGCGCCTGGTCGCGCAGGCAGTGGCCCTCCTCCAGGAGGAGGACGTGGGTGTCGGCCAGGACGCCGACGTCCACGGGTTCGTCGAGCGAAGCCAGCGGGTGGGTGCGGGGCACGGCCAGCAGGAAGTCCTCGTCGAAGAGGTGCTCCTGGTGGAGACGGACGTCGACGGGCGCGGCCAGCACCCCGACGTCGATCCGTCCGGTGGTGAGCTGCTGGAGCACGACCTCGGTCTTCTCCTCGACGAGGAGCAGCTCGAGGTTCGGGAACTGCTCGTGGATCGACGGGACCACATGGGGCAGCAGGTAGGGAGCCAGGGTCGGGAAGAGACCCATGCGGACCGTGCCGGCGCGGGGGTCCTGGGCCTGGCGGGCGATCGACTGGATGCTCTCGGCCTCGTCCAGCATCACCCGGGCCCGGGCCGCGACCCGCTCGCCGACGGCGGTGAGCATCACCCGGCCCGGGGTGCGCTCGACCAGCTCGACGCCGAGCTCGCGCTCGAGCTTCTTGAGCTGGGTCGAGAGCGTGGGCTGGCTGACGAAGCAGGCCTCGGCGGCCCGGCCGAAGTGGCGGTGCTCGCCCACCGCCACCAGGTACCGGAGCTCGCGCAGGTTCATGCCACGGCGGGCTCGGAGGCGGGGGCCGAGGTCCGGATCAGGTGGTCGGAGGCACTGAGGCTGGCGACCGAGCCGGCGCCCATGGCGATGACGATCTGCTTGTACGGCACCGTGGTGCTGTCGCCGGCGGCGAAGACGCCGGGCACCGAGGTCCGGCCGCGGTCGTCGATGACAATCTCGCCCCGGGGCGACAGCTCGACCGTGCCCTCGAGCCACTCGGTGTTGGGCAGCAGGCCGATCTGCACGAAGACCCCGTCGACGACGAGGTCGCGCTCCTCACCCGAGACCCGGTCGGTGTACCGCAGGCCCACGACCTTCTGCCCGTCGCCCCGCACCTCGGTGGTGAGGGCGCTGACGACGACGTCGGCGTTGGGGAGGCTGCGCAGCTTGCGCTGGAGGACGTCGTCGGCGCGGAGCGCGTCGTCGAACTCGATCAGGGTGACGTGGTCGACGAGGCC
>DASVEC010000680.1:0-3068 GCA_036380755.1 Iamia sp.
GGGTCGAGCGGCGCTCCGGCGGCGGATGGCGTTTCGGGCGGCCCGGGGGTGGGCGGGGGTGCGATCGGCGGGGCCGTCTCCGGCAGGTCCGGGGCGGGGGGTGACGGCGGGGAGGCGGGGGTGGACGAGGCGACGGTGGAGGAGCCGGCGGGGGTGGTCGAGGTCCGGGGTGGGGGCGGGCCGATCACCGGGCTGGTGGGCGTCGCCGCCCCGCCCTGCGGGTCGACCGAGGTGGCGCCCTCGGCATCGGCGATGTGCTCGGTCCAGCGGGTGCCGTCGTGGTAGCGGCGCTCGGCGCGGCCGTGGGGATCCGGGTGCCATCCGGCGTCGGTCATGCGGGGGGCGTCTCCTGGGGGCGGGAGCGGACCCCGCATCCTGCCACCGCGCACCCGGACGGGTGACGCGCTGGCTGCCTACGCTGCGCCGATGCCCGAGACCGCGCCGGCCGAGTCCCCCGACCCCACCTCCGAGCGGCGGGCCCGGATGCTCGCCGGCGGCCTCGTGGTGATGGGCGTGCTCCACTTCGCGGTGCCGGGCGCCTTCGACCGGATCGTGCCCCGGGTCCTCGGCCACCCCCGCAAGTGGACCTACCTGAGTGGCGTGGCCGAGCTGGCCAGTGGATGCCTCACCGCCGTCCCCCGGACCCGGCGCACGGGCGCGCTGCTGGCCACGGCCACGATCGTCGCCGTCTACCCGGCCAACTGGCAGATGGCCCTCGAGGCCGGGCTGCCCCCGAAGGACGCCACCGGCTGGGGCGCGTGGATCCGCCTGCCCTTCCAGGTCCCGATGATCCGCTTCGCCTACCGGGTGGCCCAGCAGGCGAGGTGATCAGCCGCCGAGCGCCTTCAGCGTCTGCTGGAGCTCCTCGGTGAGGTTGGCGGGGACGAGGTAGCCGTCCTCGTCGCGGATCTCGTCGAAGTGGTCGCGGATGTCCTCGACGGTGAGGCTCTCGGTGTCGGTCCAGCCCTGGGTCACGCCGGTGAAGACGCGGGCCACGTGGCCGCCGCCGCAGCTGTAGACCTCGCCGGTGACGGGGCAGTCCTCGTGGGCCAGCCAGGCCACGACGGGCGTGATGAACTCGGGGCCGAGCTTGTCGACCAGCGGGCCGAGGAGGTCCTCGGTCATGCGGGACTTGGCGACCGGGGCGATGGCGTTGGCCTTGATGTTGTTCTTGGCCCCCTCGACGGCGAGGACGCGCGTGAAGCCGACCAGGCCGGCCTTGGCCGCGCCGTAGTTGGTCTGGCCGAAGTTCCCGAAGATGCCGGCGGCCGACGACGTGTTGACGATGCGGCCGTAGTTGTTCTCGCGCATCGACGCCCACGCCGCCTGGGTGACGTAGAAGGCACCCTTCACGTGGACGTCGAGGACGGGCTCGAGCTTCTCGGCGTCCATGTTCTTGAACGCCGCGTCCCGGAGGATGCCGGCGTTGTTGATGACGATGTCGACCTTGCCCCACTCGTCGAGCGCGGTCTTGACGATCGACGCCCCACCCTCGGGGGTGGCGACGCTGTCGTAGTTGGCGACGGCCTCGCCGCCGGCGGCCTTGATCTCGTCGACGACCTGCTGGGCCGCGGTGTGCGACCCGCCCTGGCCGTCGACCGACCCACCGAGGTCGTTGACGACGATGAGCGCACCCCGGGAGGCCAGCTCGAGGGCGTGGGAGCGGCCCAGGCCGCCGCCCGCACCGGTGATGATCGCGACCTTGCCGTCGTAGCCGAGATCGGCCATGTGCAGTTCTCCTCGGGAGTCGGGGCGTACCGGTCGGACGCTACCGACGCGGTCCGGCGACGGCGAAACGCACGCCGGTCAGCTCCTCGCTGAGATCCCACAGGGCCCGGGCGACGGGCTCGTCGCGGGCGGCGGCGGAGCAGCCGACGATCACCGCCGGGCCCCGCGCCTCGCCGGGGCCACCCGGGCCGATGTAGGCGCCGCCCGGCAGGTCGAGATCGGTGGCCGCCCGGAGCTGCGGCTCGGCGCCCCGCCGGGCGCTCTGGTGGAGCGGCTTGGCCAGCACCACGCCGATCGCCTGGAGCCAGGCCAGCGGCCCTCCGCCGCGGCGCCCCAGACGGGTGCGGGCCAGGCCGGGGTGGGCCGCCAGCGACGCGACCGTCGAGCCGGTCGCCCGCAGCCGCCGGTCGAGCTCGAAGGCGAAGAGGAGGTTGGCGAGCTTGGTCTCGCCGTAGGCCAGCCACCGGACGTATCGGCGGCGCTCGTAGGTGAGGTCGTGGAGGTCGATGGCGCCCCAGGTGTGGGCCAGGCTGGCCACGGTGACCACCCGTCCTGCCGGCGCCGCCCCCAGGAGGCCGAGCAGCCGTCCGGTCAGGGCGAACGGGCCGAGGTGGTTGGTGGCGATCTGGAGCTCGAAGCCGTCCTCGGTGCGCCGGAACGGCGTCGCCATCACGCCGGCGTTGTTCACGAGCAGGTCGAGACGGGGGTGGTCGGCGGCCAGCCCCGAGGCGAAGGCCTCGACCGACGCCAGCGAGGCCAGGTCGAGGGGCCGGACCTCGACCGAGGCCCCGGGCACGGCCGACCGCAGCCGGTCGAGCGTGGCCGCGCCCCGCCGCGGGTCGCGTGCGGTCAGGACGACGTGGGCCCCGTGGCGGGCCAGCTCGCGGGCGGTGACGGTGCCCAGCCCGCTGGTGGCCCCGGTGACGACGGCGAGCCGTCCGGTCAGGTCGGGGATGTCGGACGGACGCCAGGCCACCGAGGGGTTCGGACCCGCTATCGCCGCAGCTTGCCGAGGAGGCGGAGCAGCTCGAGGTAGAGCCAGACGAGGGTGACGACGAGGCCGAGGGCGGCGAACCACTCGAGCTGGCGGGGGGCGCCGGCCTGCTCGGCCTTGTCGATGAAGTCGAAGTCGAGCGTGAGGTTGAGGGCGGCGATGACCACCACGACCAGGCTGAACCCGATGCCGATGGGCCCGGCGTCGTGGATGAAGGGGATGTCGCTGCTGAACAGCCGCATCACCGCGGTGGCGAGGTAGATCAGGAAGATCCCGCCGGTGGCGGCGATGACGCCGAGGCGGAAGCGGGGGGTGACCCGGATCCGGCCGGTGGCGTAGAGCACCA
>DASVEC010000681.1:0-4479 GCA_036380755.1 Iamia sp.
AGCGGCTGGTGGGGACCGTGCCGACGCTCGTCCGCGCCGCTCGCAGGCTCGCCGGCGTGTCGGCCGGGGCGACGGCGGCGATGCCGTCGAGGGCGCCCCCCTCGATGGCGCGGCGGAGCCGATCGAGGACGCGGGCATCGAGCGCCACCGGGCCCTCGGAGACGGCCCGGAGCAGGAGGGCGGGCGAGATCCGGGTCGCCGGCGGGCACGGGTCCGGGCGATCGGTGACGAGCAGGGCGTGGACGAACGGCATCCACGGCACCTCCTCGGCCAGGGCCGAGCGGACCACCGAGGCCAGGCGGGCCGTGGCCCTCGGCGCGTGCGGGGAGCCGTCGTCGAGCGCGACGACCTGGGCTCCAGCGGGCCCCACGACCAGGTGCGCACCCCCGAGTGGGCGCACGGTGACCTCGTCCGGCAGCCCTTCGAGGGCGCGGGCGAGATCCTCGGGTCCGTGTCGTCGCGGCCAGGCCATCCCTCCTTCATCGGATGGGCCAAACGGATCATTAGGGTGTGTCCCAGCCCAGGTCATGAGGTCGCGCGACGGTAGGTTGGGCCGATCGACCCGCAGCCCGAGCCCACCTCCGCCGACGAGGCCGCGGTGGCCGCCGTGGTCGAGCGCTTCTACGCCGCCTTCGAGGGCCGCGACCTCGACGCCATGTCCGACCTCTGGGTCCACGGCGACGACGTGACCTGCACCCACCCCGGATGGGCCAGCCTCCACGGCTGGGCCGCCATCTCGGCGTCGTGGTTCGCCATCTTCGACCAGTCGCCGCCGATGCAGGTGTTCGTCACCGACCTGCGCATCCGGGTCGAGGGCGACGCCGCCTGGGTCACCGTCGACGAGAACCTCCTGGGCGCCGGCAGCGACCCGGCCGGGACCACGGTGTCGGCCCTCAAGGTCCTCCGCCGCACCCCCGACGGCTGGCTCCTCGTCGCCCACCAGGGCTCGGTCGTGGTGGAGAGACCAGAGGTCTAGGACCGCCCCGGCGAACTCGGGGGAGTAGACGCCCGGTTTTGGGCGCTTACTCCCCCGAGTTCGGGGAGGCGGCCTGGGTGTCGGACTCGTTGGCGGCCCAGGTGAAGACGCCCTTGGCCATGAGGGCGGTCTCGGCCGCGGCGCGGGCGCGGAAGACGTCGGCCCGGGCCCGGTGCAGCCCGGCGTCGGACGGGTCGGCCTGCACGGCCAGCTCGGCGAGGTGGCCGGCCAGGCGGAGCGACCCGTCGTCGCCCGCCGCGGCCAGCTCCTGGGCCCGCGCCGCCAGCGCCGCCGCACCCCCGGCGAGCGTGGCCAGCTCACCGGCCAGGGCCGCCGCGGGGGCGGGCTTGAGGTGCGACGGGTCGCCGTCGTACCAGCCGCCGTACAGGCGCCACACGCCCCGCACGACGAACTCGGGGTCGTCGTAGATCGGGCGGAGGTAGGGCTTGGCCAGGAGCTCCTCGGGGGCGCGGACCTCGTGGACGATGTCGTCGAGGCGGGCGCCCTCGTTCATCAGGGCCAGGGTCCCGTCGTGCAGGACCTCGAGCACCGTGGCGGTGTCCTCCAGCACCGCCCGCACCTGGTCCTCGCCCCGCACGGGGAGGCCATGGCCGGGGAGCATCAGCTCGGGCGCCAGCGCGGCCATGGCCCGCAGGGCGACGGCCCACTCCCGGGCGTAGCGCTGGACCTTCTGCGGGTTGCCGGCGTTGGGCGTGCACCAGATGATCAGGTCGCCGGTGCAGACGGTGCGCCGCTCGGGCACCCACACCCAGGTGGCGTCGTCGGTCTCGCCCCGGGCGTGGTGCAGCTCGAGCGCCAGCCCGCCGACGTCCAGCTCGAGCCGGTCGCGGTAGGTCACGTCGGGGCGGCGGTACTCCGTGGGCCAGGTCAGGCCGGGGGCCTGGAACTGGCGCTGGTTGATCACCGCGTTGTAGCCGGCGCAGGCGCAGTAGCGGTCGAAGCGGGCCTCGATGTCCTCGTGGGCCACGACCTGCACCTCGCGCCAGCCGTTGGCCTCGGCCTCCTCCTCGAACGGGCCGGTGCCGAAGACGTGGTCGATGTGGCCGTGGGTGTAGACGGCGGTGTGGAGCGGCGCCGGGTCCCAGCCCCGCACCAGGCCGTGGATCATCGGGGCGACGAACGGGCTCCCGGTGTCGACCAGCACCAGGCCGTCGTCGGTGCGCAGGGCCGAGACGTTGGCGAAGGACTGGACGAAGGCGGTGCCGTCGCCCACCTCCTGGAGCTCGTTCGGCGGCGAGAACGGGTGGTGGTCCTCGATGACGACGTCACCGGCGAGGATGCGGTCGGACAGGTCGAGCAGATCGGTCACGGCCCCTGACACTACGGGTGTCGCCCGGGTGGCCGTCGGCCGACCGCTCCGTGGCCGGCCGTCGTCGGCGACCCCCTAGTGTTCGCCGCATGGAGGTGGATGGGTGACCGGGGCCGACGCCGCGTCGATGCCCGACGCCGCCCCGATCGACGGGCGCACGGCGCGGGCTCAGCGGACCCGCGACGCCATCGTCGACGCCTGCGTGGCCCTCGTCGACGCCGGCGACTACCGCCCCACCGCGCCCCGGATCGCCGAGGAGGCGGGGGTCTCGGTCCGCTCGGTCTTCCAGCACTTCGACGACCTGGAGACGCTGTTCGCCCTGGTGGCCGAGCGGGCGCTCAGCAGCCTGGCCGGCCTGATCAAGCCGGTCGACCCGGACCTGCCCTTCGCCGAGCGGGTCCAGACCTTCGCCGCGCAGCGGGCCCAGCTCCTGGAGGCGGTCACGCCGATCCGGCGGGCGGCGGCCGTCCACGCCCCGTTCTCGCCCGGGATCCAGGCGCGGGTCGCCGCCGGCCACCAGTTCTTCCGGGCCGAGGTCGCCGCCGTCTTCGGTCAGGAGCTCGACGCCGACCCCCGTGACCGGGAGCTGGTCCTGGCCATGCTCGACGTGGCCGCCAGCTGGACGTCGTGGGAGCAGCTCCGCACGCTCGACGGTCACGACGTCGCCGGTGCCCGGGAGGTCCTGGTCGCGCTGCTCCACGCGATCCTCGGGCCCCGGTGACGGTGCGTCTCCGGGGTCCGCGGGCGGCCGCGGCCTGGGCCGTCGAGGCGGTGGCCACGGCGCCCGCCGGGCTGCGGACGCTCGTGCCCGGTGCGCCCGTCCCCGCCGCCCTGCGGGAGGACGTGCTGGTGGCCGTCGCCCGGGCGCAGGGCGCCGCCGGGGTGGCCTGGATCCACGGCGAGTGGCGGGCGTTCGCCGGGAGCACACCAGATGGCGACGTCCGCCTCGCGCTCGCCGCCCACGCCGAGCGCGGCGCCCGCGCCGGCCACCCCGTGCCGCCCGACGAGCTGACCGACGTGCTCCCGCCCGCCGCCGTGCGTGGCGTCCGGGCCGTGGTGGCCCGGGCCCGGCTGGAGTCGGAGGTCGAGGCCCGCACCCGTCGGGTCCTGGCCGCGGCCCGCCGGGGGCGCCCGTCCCGCGACCTCGTCGTCGACCTGCCGCTGGCCGCCGTCGGCCTGGCGGCGGCGGCTCCCGCGGCCGGTGTCGGCCTCGCCCTCGGCGCCCTGGCCCGGCTGGCCCCGCCCGTCCCCGTGGTCGAGGGGGCCGGCGACGCCGACGTCGGGCTGCTCGGCGCCCTCGCGGCCGAGGCCGTGCCCGTCCTGCTCGGCAACGCTGCCGTGCGCGCCGCCGTGCTGGGCTCACCCCTCGTGATCGCCGTCGGCCTCCGGTCCGGCGGCCGGGCCGCCACCGTCCGGGTGGGCCGGGGCCGGGCCCAGGTGGTCGACGGCCTCACCCCCGACGCCCTCGTCGTGCTCCAGGGCGACGTCGAGCCCCTCGTGCGCCTCGCCACCGGCGTCCTCCTCCGCGAGGCCCACGACGTCCACGCCCGCCGCTGATTCGTTCTTTGGGCGCGTTCGGCCCTCCGAGGGCACATCGCGCACAAAGCTCGACGGGAGGCATCGTCACGCGGCCGTCGCCAGGAGGACGAGGCGCTCCAGCTCGGCGAGGGTCAGATCGCCCCGGCGGGTGAGGTCGCGCCAGCGGTAGCGGCGGGTGAGGAGTCCGAGGCGGAGCAGTCGGCGATCGCCATCGGCGTCGAGCGCCCGCTGGGCGGGATCGTCGTGGAACCGACTGTCGAACTCCAGGACGAGATCGATGGGGTCGACGATGCCATCGACCCGTCGGATGTAGCCCTCGTCGTCACTGATCTCGACCTGCCAGCGGATCCCCGGGACGCTGTGCAGCAGGGCGCGACCGATCTCGTCCAGCTCGCTCTCGGTCCCCGGTTCGCCCTCGTCCCACTCATCGAGCACCTGGCGCATCCGACGGGTGCCCGGACGCCCCCGTCCTCCGAGGTCGTACAGGACCCGGTAGAGCGAGGCGATCGAGCACGGGATGCTGTCGGTGTGGACGGCCCGCTTCACCGCCCGAGCCAGTCGGTTCGGTTCGGTGGTGCGGGCGAGGTCGAAGAGCGTCCGGGACGGCGTCGTCAGCGGGATGCCGTTGCGGACC
>DASVEC010000682.1:0-6462 GCA_036380755.1 Iamia sp.
GACATGTCAGACGAGCGGCGGCCGGCGCGCGACCGCCCCGACCGGGGGCCCAAGGGCAAGCCCGGGGGCAAGCCGGGTCGCAACACCCACACCGGCGCGGCCCTGACCCGCCTCTACGTCAGCGCCGGGCGCAGCGCCCGCATCGGACCCGGAGACCTGGTCGGCGCCATCGCCGGCGAGACCAGCCTCAGCGGCCGCGACATCGGCTCGATCGACATCCAGGACAAGTTCTCGCTCGTCGAGGTCCCGGCCGACAAGGTCGACGAGGTCATCTCCGCCCTGGGCCGCACCACCCTCCGGGGCCGCAAGGTCCACGCGAGGCGCGAGAAGTACACGAAGCCAGATCGCCTGGGCTGACGCGGGCGATCGCCTGCCTCGGGCCGAACCCTTCCCGCCGAAGCGGCTGCGCCGCCGGCTCGATCCGACGCAGGCCGGGGTGAAGGGGCTGCCGCCAGGCCGCAGCCGGCCGTCGTCCAACCGCCGGGCCCTCGATCAGGGAACACTCCCGTACACAATTGATGTGACCGCGGGCACCGGCATAGGGTGTCCCCCATGCATGGTTACCGGGAGTACGCGCCGCCGCCGGAGACGACATGAGTCGCCTCAAGGGCTACTGGCCCCTCGCCCTGGGCGTCGCCGTCATCGCCGCCGTGATCCTGGTCGCGCCGAGCACGGGGAAGGAGAAGGTCGCGGCCGAGGACGTCGAGGAGGGCATCGAGGGCCAGTCGGCGACGGGATGGGGTGACACCGTCACCGCCTGCGAGAGCGGTGGCCTCCAGGTCGCCGACGACCCGTACTCCCCGCCCTGCTTCGCCTTCTCCGGCGACAACGGGGGCGAGACCAGCAAGGGCGTCACCGCCGACACCATCACGGTGACCTACCGGCAGACGCCCGAGCCCAACGTCCTGGCCCTGCTGGCCCAGCTGATGGGCATCGAGTTCAACGAGACGGCCGAGGACTTCCAGCGGACCGTCGCCGGCCTGATCGACTACTTCAACGCCAACTTCCAGATGTACGGCCGCCAGATCGACCTGCAGATCTACGACGGCCAGGGCACGATCACCACCGAGCTGGTCGGCGGTGGGCGTGAGGCGGCGAGCACCGACGGGCTCAAGGCGGCCGTCGAGATCGGCGCCTTCGCCGACGTCACCGGCACCAGCCAGCCCTACGCCGAGGCCCTGGCGACCAACGAGACCATCGCCTTCGGCCCGCCCTACCTGTCGCGCGAGTGGTTCGGCGAGCACCGGCCCTACGCCTGGAGCCTGGCCAGCGACTGCTCGGTCGTGGGCGAGGCGGCCAGCGCCTACGGCCTGGCCCGGCTGATCGGCAAGCCGGCCGAGTTCGCCGAGGGCGACCTGAAGGGCAAGACGCGGAAGATGGCGGTGATCTCCCCCAACAACGCCGAGTACCAGCGCTGCGCCGACGCCGGGCTGAAGGTCGTCGAGGACGCCGGCCAGAAGATCGACTACGTCACGGACTACGCCCTCGACCTCGGCCGCATCCCCAACCAGGCCACGTCGATCGCCACCGAGATGGTCCGCCAGGGGATCACCACCATCTCGTGCTTCTGCGACCCCTTCATGCTGCTGAACCTCACCCAGCAGATCGACGCCGCCGGCATCGACCCGGAGTGGATCGTCACCGGGGTCGGCTTCATCGACCTCGATCTCATCGGCCAGGGCCTGGCGAAGAGCAACGACCAGTGGAAGCGGTCCTTCGGCGCCAGCCCGCTCGGCGTCCAGCCCCGATGGGAGGACAGCCCGGGCTACAAGGCGTTCAAGTCGGTGCGGCCCGACGAGACCCCGTCCCGCGCCGTCGACGTCTTCTACTACCAGCTCTACCAGCTGGCCCTCGGCATCCAGATGGCCGGGCCCGACCTCACCCCCGAGACGCTCGAGACCGGGCTCTTCAGCTACCCCGAGCACACCGGCCCGGCCGGCACCTGGGACTACTTCCCCGAGTCCTACACGCCGATCATCGACCTGCGCGAGGTGCGCTACGACGCCGACGCCACCTCGGCGTTCAACGACCTGAAGGGCGCCTACGTGGGCGACGGGCCGCGGTTCCGACGGGAGGACGTGACCGAGATCCTCGGTGAGGACATCGACATCTTCCCGGAGGACGAGCAGGACGACGAGGAGGGCGGCTCATGAGCGATCGGAACCTGCGCATCGCCGGGCTCGTCTTCCTGGCCGCCCTGGCCGTCGGCTTCGCCGGCGCCTACGACATCGAGATCGGCGTCGTGCTCCAGGGCGCCGCCCTCGGCGTCGGCACCGGGCTCATGGCCGTCGGCCTGGTGCTCGTCTACCGCACGACGCGCGTCATCAACTTCGGCTACGGCGCCATGGGCACCGCCTGCGGGGCCCTGGCCGCCGGTCTCACCCTGGGCTGGAAGTGGAGCTGGTTCATCGCCGCCCCGCTCTGCATCGTCCTGGGCGTCGGCCTCGGCGCCGGGATCGAGGTGGCGGTGATCCGCCGCTTCCGCACCGCGCCCCGCCTCGTCCTCACCGTCGCCACCATCGGCCTGGCCCAGGCCCTCGGCGGGCTGGCGCTGTTCGTCCCCGACTGGTTCGACATCCCGTCCGCCATCCCCGGCTTCGACACCCCCCTGTCCGACCACACGTGGCGGGTCGGCAGCACCAGCCTCGACGGCAACCACCTGCTCCTCGCCGCCCTGGCCCCCATCGCCCTGGTCGGCCTGCTCTGGTACCTCTACCGGACCGAGTCGGGCACGGCCGTCCGGGGTCTGGCCGAGAACGTCGACCGGGCCCGCCTCCTGGGCATCCCCGTCAACCGGCTGAACCTCCAGCTGTGGGCGATCATCGGCGGGCTGGCCGCCCTCACCATCGTCCTCAAGGCGCCGGTCCAGGGCCTGCCCATCGACGCCGCCTCGGGCCCGACCGTGCTCCTCGCCCCGCTGGCCGCCGCCGTCGTCGCCGGCATGCGCTCGCTGTGGGGCGCGTTCCTGGCCGGCATCGCGGTCGAGATCATCGACCAGCTGGTGCAGATCAACCTCTCGCCCCGGTCGTGGACCTACGTGGTCCTGCTGGCGATCATCGTGGTCGCCCTCCTGCTCCAGCAGGGCGCCACCGGACGGGCCGACGCCGGCGAGGGCTCGTGGTCCACCGTCGGGCTGGCGCATCGCCTACCCGCCCGCCTGGCGGCGCTGCCCGAGGTCCGGGCGGCGCGCGTCGTGGTCGCCCTGCTGGTCGCCGGCGCGCTCGTGCTCATCCCCCTGGCCGGCAGCCCGTCGCAGATCCGCACCGGCACCGTCGCCCTCGTCTACGCCATGGTGGCCATGTCGCTGGTGGTCCTCACCGGCTGGGGCGGATCGGTGAGCCTGGGCCAGATCGCCCTGGTCGGCGTGGGCGGCCTGGTGGCAGCCAACCTCATCGACGACTTCAACCTCGACCTGCTCCTCACCCTCGCCCTGTCCGCCGTGGCCGGCGGGATCGTCGCCGCCATCATCGGCATCCCGGCCCTGCGGGTCTCGGGCCAGCTGCTGGCCGTGTCGACGATGGCCTTCGCCGTCGCTCTCCAGCAGCACGTCGTGCAGCCGGCGAACTACGAGGGCATCGTGCCGTCCAGCTACGAGCGGCCCGAGCTGTTCGGCCGCTGGGACCTGGCGTCGGAGACCACGCTCTACCTGCTCGCCCTGTTCTTCGTGGTGGCCGCGGCCCTGGTGATCACCAACCTGCGGCGCACGCGCACCGGTCGGGTCATCTCCGCCGGCCGCGACAACGCCCGCGCCAGCGCCGCGGTCGGCGTGAGCCGGTCGCGCACCACCATCACCGCCTTCGTGTTCTCGGGCATGTTCGCCGGGCTGGCCGGCGGCATCCACGCCGTCACCCTCGCCAGCCTGGGCGACAACAGCTACGCCGCCAGCACCAGCCTCGTCGTGTTCTCCATGGCCGTGATCGGTGGCGTGTCGTCGCTGGGCGGCACCCTCGCCGGCGTCGCCCTCATCCAGTGGCTGGGCTACGCCTTCCCCCGCCTCCAGCTGCTCCTCACCGGCGTCGGGCTGCTGCTGATCCTCATGGTCATCCCGGGCGGTCTGGGCCAGGCCCTGGAGAAGGTCCGCGACCGCTTCGCCCTGGCCGTGGCCCGCCGGCGCGGCCTCCCCACCGTCGACGAGCTCGAGCTGGTCGACCTGACCGCCGCCGCCCCCGAGCAGGAGGCGGCCGTCGCCGCCCTGGCCGTCGAGAAGGAGGAGCGGGAGCTGGCCCGGTCCGCCGGGCTCGACGCCGACGCGGGACCCGCGCCCGAGGGCGCCCTCCTCGCCACCACCGGGCTGGAGTCGGGCTACGACTCGCTCCAGGTCCTCTTCGGCGTCGACACCAGCGTCGCCGACGGCGACGTGCTCGCCCTGCTCGGCACCAACGGCGCCGGCAAGTCCACCTTCTTCAAGGCCGTCATGGGCCTGCTCCCGTGCACCGGTGGGGCGGTCACGTTCGCCGGGCGCGACATCACCGGGATGCCCACCGAGCAGATCGCCCAGCTGGGACTGTCGATGATGCCGGGCGGCAAGGGCATCTTCCCCACCCTCACGGTGGCCGAGAACATGCGCATGGCCACGTGGATGCTCCGGGGCGATCGTGAGCGCGCGAAGCAGCGCACCGACGCCATGGTGGCCATGTTCCCCGTCCTCGCCGAGCGCTGGGACCAGGCCGCCGGCGACCTCTCGGGCGGCGAGCAGCAGCAGCTCTCGATCGCCATGGCCTTCGTGACCGAGCCCCAGGTCGTCCTGATCGACGAGCTGTCGCTGGGCCTGGCCCCGACCGTGGTGGGGATGCTCGTCGACAAGGTCCGCGAGCTCCACGCCCAGGGCACCACGATCGTCGTGGTCGAGCAGTCGGTGAACGTCGCCCTGCTGATGTGCGAGCAGGCGGTGTTCATGGAGAAGGGCCAGGTGCGGTTCCGCGGCCCCACCGCCGGGCTCCTCGACCGCCCCGACATCCTCCGGTCGGTGTTCATCGGCGACGGTCCCGCGTCCGACGGCGGGGCGACGGTCGAAGACGACGCCCGCCCCGACCGGGGGGTGGCGCTCGAGTGCCGTGGCCTCACCAAGCGCTTCGGTGGCATCACGGCCGTCGACGACGTCGAGCTCACCGTGCCGCCGGGATCGATCATCGGCCTGATCGGCCACAACGGCGCCGGCAAGACCACCGTGTTCGACCTCCTCACCGGCTTCCTCGACCTCGACGGCGGGGTGGTGCGCCTGGGCGACGTCGACATCACCGACCTCCCGCCGCACCGCCGGGCGGTGCTCGAGGTCGGACGGTCGTTCCAGGAGGCCCTGCTCTTCCCGTCGCTGACGGTCGTCGACTGCGTGAAGGTGGCCCTCGAGCGCCACCTGGCCAACCGCGACCCGGTGGCCGCCGCCCTCCACCTGCCGGCCTCCACCGACTCCGAGCGGGCCGCCACCGCCCGGGCCGACGAGCTGGTCGAGCTGCTCGGCCTCACGCCCTTCCGCGATCGGCCCACCGGCGAGCTGTCCACCGGCACCCGGCGCATCGTCGAGCTGGCCTGCCTGCTGGCCCAGGACCCGGCCGTCGTCCTGCTCGACGAGCCCACCGCCGGGGTGGCCCAGGCCGAGACCGAGGCGCTGGCACCGATGCTGCGTCGGGTCCAGGCCGAGACGGGCTGCTCGATGGTCGTCATCGAGCACGACATGGGCCTGCTGCAGGAGCTGTGCGACGAGTTCGTCGCTCTCGAGCAGGGCCGGGTCATCGCCCGGGGCACGCCGGCCGAGGTGCTGGCCGATCCGGCCGTCGTCGCGTCCTACCTCGGCACCGACGACGACGTCGTCCACCGCTCCGGCCGCCGCCCCGAGACCCCGGTCGATTGACCGAACTGGCGATCAGCCCAGGGGGAGGCGTTGCTGGTCGGGGTCGGTCGTGAGGTCGGGCAGGTCGCGAGGGGCGCGGTCGAGCTCGTCGGGGGGACCGGGCCTCCCGAGCAGGAAGCCCTGGGCCCGGCGACAGCCGAGGTCGCGGAGGAGGCTCAGCTGCTGGGCCGTCTCCACCCCCTCGGCCACGACCGACAGCCCCAACGACCGGCCGAGGGCCAGGACGGCCCGGACGATCTCGGTGTCGCTGTGGTCCTCGCCCAGACCGGTCACGAAGGACCGGTCGAGCTTGAGGGCGTCCATCGGGAACCGCTTGAGGTAGGCCAGCGAGCTGTAGCCGGTGCCGAAGTCGTCGAGCCACAGCCGCACCCCCATGTCGTGGAGGGAGTCGATGGTGCGGCCGGTCGAGCGGTCGGCACCGATGACCGTGTCCTCGGTGAACTCGATCACCAGGTCCCGCGGGCGCAGCCCGTGACGGTCGAGGGTGGCGGCGAAGCGGGAGGCGTAGGCGGGTGAGCCGAGCTGGCGGGCCGACACGTTGACGGCGACGAAGGGTGCCGGGCCACCCGGGCCCCGCTCGGCCCGCCAGCGGGCCAGGTCGCGGCCCACGGCCT
>DASVEC010000683.1:0-6600 GCA_036380755.1 Iamia sp.
CCATCGACTTGGCGTCGCTGCCCTGGTAGGCGTCGACGGGGTGGATGCGACGGATCTGGAACCGCACCTCGTACACGCGCCGGAACACCTTCACCACGTCGGCCGCCACCGAGTCGTGGACGACGAGGTTGCCGGTGTGGCGCTTGCCGTCGTAGCCCCAGTAGGCGACGTTCACGGTCGAGAGGTCGTTCCAGTGGACCGGGCAGCCCGCCCGCCACGAGTGGGGCAGGTCGGCGGCGCCGCCCACCGACCAGATGCCAGACGTGAACGCCGGGCCCGAGGACGGGGGGCGGGCCCCGCCGGTGGGGTCCGGGTTGCACGCCGCCAGCAGCAGAGCCGCGCTGGTGACGAGGACGGTCAAGGCTCGGCGCGGTCCCACCATGGCTCCACCATCGGCCGCCCACCCCCGGTGGTCAAGCCCGCACCCGCCGATCAGCGGAGACGCAGCCCCTGGAGCTCGGGCGGGATCGACCCCGTGACCGGGCGCAGGACCCGCTCGCCGGCGCCGGACCGGGCCGCCGGGACGGCGCACTCCTCGGGCTCGCCCGTCGAGTCGATGCCGCTGCCCCGCAGCACCAGCCGCACGCCCAGCTCGGTCTCGACCGAGAGCGACTCGCCCAGCTCGTCGGCCACGTCGATCTGCGGCCCCTGGTCGCCGGGGTAGAGGCGGGTCAGGTACTCGGGGGCGTAGATCACGACGTCGCCCACCGAGCCCACCGGCTCCATGTCGGTGCCGGGCAGGAAGTCCTCGTAGAGGAAGGGCGCCGTCGACTCGCAGCACCCGGTCCCGATGGTGACCGTCAGCGTCCCGGACCGCCGCGTCGCCATCTCGGCGACGACCTCGGCGGCCCGGGCGCTGGCGGTGATCCGCATCGGTGCGATGCGGCCTAGATGTTGCCGCTCAGGGCGGCGAAGTGCATGTAGCCGTCGCGGCCGGTCGAGGGGTTGGTGTGGACGTGCTTGGCCTGCCGGTAGATGTCGAAGCCGGCGGTGCCGAGCTCGCGCCCGATGCCCGACTGCTTGTAGCCACCGAAGGGACGCTCGGGCGAGATCATGTGGTAGTCGTTGATCCACACGGTGCCGGTCTGGAGCCGGTCGGCGATGGCCCCGGCCCGCTCGACGTTGCCGGACTGCACCCCGCCGCCGAGGCCGTAGATCGAGCGGTTGGCGATGGCCACGGCCTCGTCGTCGGTCTCGAAGGGGATCACGCACAGCACCGGGCCGAAGATCTCCTCCTGGGCGATCCGGGCCTCGTTGTCGACGCCGGCGAAGATCGTCGGCCGGTAGAAGTTCTCGGTGACGAGACCGTCGGCCAGGCCCTCGGGCTCGCTGCCGCCGCAGATCGGCTCGCCGATCTCCTCGCGGCCGAGCTCGACGTAGCGCCGCACGGTGTCGGCCTGGGCCCGGCTGACCATGGGACCGAGGTCGCTGTTGAAGTCGAGCTGGGACCCGATGACGATCTTGCCGGCCCGGTCGACCAGCAGGCTGAGGAACTCGTCGTAGACGCTCTTGTGCACGAGGGCGCGGGTGCCGGACTCGCACACCTGGCCGTTGTGGAAGAAGGTGCCGAAGAGGACGGCGGCGGCGGCGATGTCGAGATCGGCGTCGTCGAGGACGATGTTGGCCGACTTGCCGCCGAGCTCGAGGGTGACGGGCTTGATGGTGCCCGAGGCCAGCTGCATGATCCGGCGCCCCACCTCGGTCGATCCCGTGAAGGCGACCTTGTCGACCATCTCGTTGCTGGCCAGCTCCTCGCCGGCGGTGCCGCCGGGGCCGGCGATGACGTTGAGCACGCCGTTGGGCAGGCCGGCCTCCTGGGCGATCTCGCCCAGCATGAGGGCGGTGATCGAGGTGTACGACGCCGGCTTCAGCACCGACGTGTTGCCGGCGGCGAGGGCCGGGCCCAGCTTCCAGCAGGCCATGAGCAGCGGGAAGTTGAACGGCACGATGCCGGTGCACACGCCGTAGGGCTCGTAGCGGACGTAGTTCGTCGAGGGCGGGAAGGGCGACCCCTCGAGCTCGACCCGATCCGGGCGCTCACGGGCCATCCGGGCGAACCACTGGAGGGCGCCGGCGGCACCGGGGACGTCGGCGAAGGTGGCCTTCTTGATGGTGCCGCCGGAGTCGCGGGCCTCGGCCTCGGCGAAGCGCTCGGCGTTGGCCGTCAGCAGCTCGGCCATCTTGTCGAGGTAGCCGGCGCGCTCCTCGCCCGTCATGTCCTTCCACGGGCCGTCGTCGAACGCCGTGCGGGCGGCCTGGATGGCCCGCTTGGCGTCCTCGCGATCGGCCTTGGCCACCTCGCCGATGGCCTGTTCGGTGGCGGGATCGGTCGTGGTGAACGTCTCGCCGGAGGCGGAGTCGACGTACTCGCCGTCGATGAAGAGCTTGTAGTCGGCCATCTGCGTAACCCCTTGGGTGATCTCTTGACCTGGCGGTCAAGCAAACTACCCCAGTGACCGCCGCTCCGTTCCCGCACCTCGACACCGCGCCCGCCCTCGACCGGCCCGAGCTGCTCGGCGGCCCGGTCCGCGAGGCCGTCCAGCACCTCGTGGACGACGGTCTCGTGCTGCCCGAGGCGGTCCTGTCGGCCCCCGTCGATGCCGGCGAGTCGGACACCGCCCGCTCGATCGAGACCTACGCCATCCCCCCGGAGGAGGCGGCCAACTGCGTCGTCGCCCACGGGAAGCGGTCCGGTGAGGAGCGGGTCGCCGCGCTGGTGATCCTCGCCTCCACCCGGGCCGACCTCAACGGGGCGGCCCGGCGCCTGCTCGACGTGCGGACGTGCTCGTTCCTGGCCCAGGCCGACGTCGTCGAGCGCACCGGCATGGAGTTCGGCGGCATCAGCCCGCTGGGCCTCCCCGACGGCTGGCGGGTCCTCGTCGACCGCCGCGTCGCCGAGGCCGGGCCGGTGGTCATCGGCTCGGGCATCCGGGCGTCCAAGGTCGTGCTCGACGGCGCCCTGTTCGAGGGCGTCCCCGGCTTCGAGATCGTCGACGACCTGGCCGTGGAGGCCTGAGCCGCGGGGTCAGCCCGGGATCTCCTCGCCGATGGGCTCGAAGCCGTCGTCGGCGCCGGGATCGGTCGGGTCGTCGCACACCATCGTGCCCCCGGAGCGCCACCCGTCGTCCTCGACGACGATGAGGGCCTCCACGGCGTGACCGTCCTCGTCGAGCCAGGCGACCACGACCTTCTCGTCGGAGCGGCTGACCTCGACGGGCTCGCCCTCGCTCTCGGCCTCGCCGTAGAGCTCCTCGGGAGTCGACGCACCGGGCTCGGTCGTCGAGGGGACGGGCTCGTCCTCGCCGTCGATCGAGTCGCCGACCGGGGTGAACGTCCCCCGGCTCGATGCGGTCGGGCAGGCCCACACGATGCCGTCGACCTCGCAGGCGCCCAGCATCCAGTCGTAGACCCGCTCGGCCGCCTGGTACCCCTCCTGCATCGTGGCCATGATCGCGTCGAGCTCCTCGGGCGACATCTCCATCACCTCCTCGTCGGTGAGGGTGTCCGTCTCGGTCAGGGCGGCGAAGGCGGCCGCATCCGCCCGCACCTCGGCCGGACCCGTGTCGGCGAGGACGGTCAGGGCGTCGAGGAAGGCGGCATCGCCGGCGGGGCTCGGCTCGTACTCGGTGCCGACGGGCAGCAGCATCGTCTCGCCGAAGACGACGCACGCCTGGGCCACCGCCTCGGCCTCCGGCCCGCTCGGGACGGTCGTGGCCGGCTCGTCGCCTGGAGCCTCGGTCGTCGGCGTGGACTCGGTGGTGTCGGCCGTGTCGGTGTCGCCGCCCTCGGTCGTCGCGGCCGACACGTCGAGCCCGGCGGCAGTCGTGGTCTCGCCGTCGTCCGAGCAGCCGGCGAGGAGGGCGAGGGCGCCGACGGTGATCAGGGCGCGGGAGCGCATCCGGGTTCCAGCCATGGGGTCGGGATCGGTCGCTGCTACCCACTCATGAGGCCGGGGGGCGGATCGGTCCCGATACCCTCACCGGCGACGCACCGGAGCGGACCACGACGCTCCCGGGACCAGCCACCCCAGGAGACCGTGATGACCGACCGACCACTGCCCGCCGTCTTCCGCACCACCGTCGTGCGCACGGAGCGCCTCACGCCCCGGATGGTGCGGGTCGTCGTCACCGGTCCCGAGCTCGACGTCTTCCCCGACCGCGGGTTCAGCGACCGCTACGTGAAGCTGATCTTCCCGCGGCCGGGCGTCACGTACCCGGCGGACATGGACTACGCCGCGATCCGGTCGTCGCTCCCGCCCGAGGAGTGGCCCGTCTACCGGACCTACACGATCCGGGCCATCGACCCCGAGCGGGCCGAGCTCACCATCGACTTCGTCACCCACGGCGACGACGGCATCGCCGCCCCGTGGGCCACGGCAGCCCAGCCCGGCGACGAGCTGATCATGACCCCGCCGGGCGGCGCCTACGTCCCCACGCCCGAGGCCGACCACCACCTCGTGGTGGGCGACGCCGCCGCCCTGCCCGCCATCGCCTCGGCCCTCGAGGACATGCCGCCCGGGGCGCCGGCCACGGTGATCGTCCAGGTCCACGGGCCCGAGGACGAGCTCCCCCTCCCGACCCCCGCCGCGGCCGTCGTCACCTGGATCCACTCGGACGACCCCGCCGACCTGGTGGCCGCCGTCGAGTCCCTCGACTGGCCGGTGGGTCGCGTCCAGCTCTTCGTCCACGGCGAGCTCCACGCCGTCCGGGCCATCCGCAAGGGGCTCGCCGGGCGCGGCGTCGAGCGGGAGCTGGTGTCGCTGTCGGGCTACTGGCGCCGGGGCAAGGACGAGGACGGCTTCCAGGCCGAGAAGCACGAGCTCGCCGCCGCCGACCGCGCCGCCTCCGCCTCCTCCTAGGCCTCCTCCACCGCAGGGGGGTCGCCGACGGTGCAGTAGAGGCGCGGGATCAACGCCGAGGCCAGGTCGCGCAGCACGGCGTCGGTCGGCGGGCTCCCCTCGAACACCGGCGCGCCGCCCAGCATCCAGCGGGTGTCCCCGCAGGTGAAGGCGAGGAAGGGACGGCCGGAGAGCGAGCCGGTCACGACGGGCAGGCCGTCGACGTCACCGGTCTCCACGTCGCCGAGCTCGCCCTCGCCCGGGTCGATCGTGACGGGTCCGATGTCGCCGCCGCCGACGAACACGTCGATGCCGTCCCACACCACCCCGCTGGTCACGCCGCCACGGCCGTGGGCCGGCTCGCCGCAGCACATCTCCACACCCAGCTCGGTCGCGGCCCGGCCGAACGCCCGCTCCCGCTCGTTCTCGTTCCCCGCCCGCTCCCACAACACGTAGCCGAAGGGGCCGCCGACGTCCGAGGGTGTCCTCTCCCCCGTGTCGGGGTCGATCAGGTAGGTGCCGGGACCCTCGTCGCCCGAACCGCAGGCGGGCGACTCCGGGAACGAGACGATGGCCCTCCCGTCATCCGTCCAACCGATCGCGCCGCTGTTCGCCGGCCACGGACCCCCGTCACCGCCCCACCCGGTGAGACCGTCGGCGGTCCGCACCGGGCCGCCGTCGGTCGGGACCAGGAACGCGACGGGCACCTCGCACTCGCCGGACCACTGGGCCAGCACCCACCGCCCGTCGGGCGACAGCTGGCCGCTCCGCCAGCGGCCGGTGTCCTCCGGGGTGAGGGGATCCTCGACGAGGGGGACGGTCTGGCCGTCCGGGTAGAGGCGGGCGAGGGTGCCCTGCTCCGGCCCGCAGGCGCCGATCCGCGCCCCGCTGGCGCCGGTGACCCGGCACCCGTCCACCTCGACGATGTCGGACACGACCTCGATGGCCAATCCCGGCTGGATCAGCAGCCGGGCCTCCTCGACGGAACCGAAGAGGGGCAGCTCGGCGTGGAGGAACGAGCCCAGCTCCGTGCCCGCCTCGTCGACCAGGGTGATCCGCTCGTCGTCGACGACGGCGCGGCCTGCGGCCGGGAGCTGGTCCCACGGCACGCCCTCGTAGGACGGCGGCACGACCGGCCCCGTCGCCGGGGTCGAGTCGGACGGTGGGGTGGGCTCGATCGGCGTCGACGTCGGCGTCGAGGGCTCGGGCGCCTCGCTGGTGACCGACGACGGCGGGGTGTCGACCCGCACGCTCTCGTCGTCGCCCCGCCCGAGGGCCAGCACGGCGACGACACCGGCCAGCAGGACCACGACGGCGGCCGCGGCCAGCCCGGCGCGGGCCGGGCGGGGCGAGGCCGGGGATCGGCGGCCGACGACGGACGCGACGTCGGTCGGTGCGGTCGCGGCGTCGAGCTGCTCCGCCGCTCGGCGCAGGCCGTCGAGGAGGTCGCGCTCAGAGGTCATCGTCGGTCACCCCCAGGTCGGTGCGGAGAGAGGTCAGGCCCCGGTCGAGGTGGTTGCGCAGGGTGCGGACCCGACACTCCATGGCCTCGGCCGCCTCGGTGAGCGAGTAGCCGTAGCCGTGGACGAGCAGCACCGCCGTCCTCTGACGCGGAGACAGGCCGGCCAGCGCACCGGCCAGCGCCGGCTCGATCGTCGGGCGATCGCGGTGCGCACCCTCGTCGCCCACCGCCGGGAGGGACCATCGCCGCCGCTGACGGGCGCCCCGCCGGACCGAGGTCTGGCCGACCCGCCAGAGGTAGC
>DASVEC010000684.1:0-8618 GCA_036380755.1 Iamia sp.
GCCGACCACGTCGCGGCCCGGGTCTCTGCCGTCGCCGCGGCCGAGGGTGGCCTGTCGTCGCTCCCGCTCGTCGTCGGCGAGATGCGCTCGGGCGCCCGCACCAACGTGCTGATGGGCGTCACGTCGAACCGGATGGACGTCCGCCAGCGCGCCGCTCGAGCGGAGGTCGGGCTTGAGCGCCGGGCCGAGCCGCTGTGGGCCCTCTTCGGCTCGGCCGCGGACTGGCCGCAGTCGTTCCTCGACGAGGCCTGGGGGCTGGTCGTCCGCAACTGCGCCCACGACTCGATCTGCGCCTGCTCGGTCGACCTGGTCGTCGACGCCGTGATCCACCGCTACGACGAGGCCATCGACGTGGCCGAGGGTCTGACCGGTCGAGCCCTCAAGGCCATCGGCGCGGCCGCCGGCGGCAAGGGCGCAGTCGTGGTCAACCCCATCGCCCGGGCCCGCACGGGCGCGGTCGAGCTGCTGCTCGAGGACACCGCGGCGGCCGACGTCCCCGCCGGCGTCCAGGTGCTCCAGGAGGTGCCGGGGCGGCGCGAGGTCGACCGGGGCAGCCTGGCCAACGTGGGCGAGGTCATCGCCCGGGTGCTCGACCGCGACCTCACGCTCACCGAGGCCGAGCTGGACGACAGCGGCGAGGCGACGGTGCTGGTGGTCCGCACCGGGACGGGCGGCACCATCGACCGGCCGGCGCTAAGGGCCGAGGTGCGCAACGTCGTCGCCCGGCACGACCTGCACCGCCTGTTCCGGGTCGTGCGCGAGGGCGCCCCGTCGTGCCAGGTCCTCGCCCGGGCCGCGGTCGACGGCTTCTCGTGGGCCCGGTGGACCGCCCTCCCCGACGACGTCGCTCCGGCGCGGGCGTCGGGGACGTCGCTCTCGAACGGCTCGGTGTCGGTCGAGATCGCCCCGGACGGGACGTGGTCGATCGACGGCGTGCCCGGCTACGGCCGGCTGGTCGACGGGGGCGATCTCGGCGACACCTACAACTGGTGCCCCCCGCCGGCCGGTGACGTGCTGGTGTCGGCACCGTCGTCGGTCGACGTGTCCGTCGTCGAGGACGGTCCCGTGCGGGCGTCGATCCGCATCGTCACGATCTGGGACCTGCCCGCCGGCATCGTCGACGGCGCCCGCTCGGGCTCGATCCCCACGCCGGTCACCACCGTCCTTTCGCTCCATGCCGGCGAGGCCGTGCTGCGGGTCGAGACCACGATCGACAACCGCAGCGAGGACCACCGCCTGCGGGTCCACCACCCGCTGCGGGCCCCGGCCACCTCGTCGGCCGCCGGGTGCGCCTATGCCACGGTGACCCGCGGCCTCGAGGCCGAGGGCGGTCCCACCGAGATGCCGCTCCCGACGTTCCCGGCCCGCGACCACGTCACCGCCGGCGGGCTGACCGTCGCCACCGAGGGCGTGGTCGAGTACGAGCTGGTCGACGTGGCGGGCGAGGGCGCCGGCGAGATCGCCCTCACCCTGCTGCGCTGCACCGGCCTGCTCTCGCAGGAGCCGATGGCGACCCGTCCGGTCCCGGCCGGGCCCATCGTCGCCACGCCCGGCGCCCAGATGATCGGGACGACGACGGTCCGCTACGGCCTCGCCGTCGACGCCGCCGACCCCCGGGCCGTGGCCGACGACGTCTTCGTCCCGCTCCTGGTCGCCAGCCCCCGCGGCCCGCACCGCGCCGACGGCCACACCGCCCTGTCGGTCGAGGGCGCCGAGGTGGCCGCCGTCCGCCGCCGGGGCGGCAAGATCGAGGTCCGCGTCTGGAACCCGACCGACATCGAGACCACCGTGTCGGTCGACCGCACCGGCTGGCTCACCGACCTCCGCGGCCGCCCCCAGCAGCGCCTCGACGGCCCCCTCCCCCTCCGCCCCTGGCAGATCGCCACCCTCGCCCTCGACGACTGAGGTCTACGGCACGATCTCGACGGGGGTGCCGGTGGGGGCGAGGAACAGGACCCGGCTGATGGCGTCGTTGTCGAGGCGGACGCAGCCGTTGCTGGTCGACTGGCCCAGGAGGGCGGTGGCCTGGGTGCCGTGCAGGGCGATCTGGCCGATGCCGCCGCCGAACGAGGTGAGGGTCTCGCTGAACCCGCTCACGCTGACCTGGCCGGCGCCGTAGGCCGGGTGGGGCGGGTCGAGGGGCACGAGCCCGTCGACGAAGAACGACCCGATCGGCGTCGGCGTGCCGTCCTTGCCGACGGCGACGGTGGTGCTGAGCAGCGGGGTGTCGCCGTGGAAGACGGTGAGGCGGCGGGCGCCCACCTCGACCTGCACCCAGTTGGGCACCTCCCGCAGGGTCACGTCGGCCCGGCGCACCCACGCCGTCATCCCGTTGGGCCGGGACGAGACCCGGACGTGGAGCCATGCCCCCTGCTCCTGCAGGACGGCGAAGACGACGTCGAGCCCCTCCCACGTGGGGTTGTCGAGCGTCCGGCCCGACGGCTCGTCAGGGGCCCCGAAGAGCTCGATCGACGGGCCCACGGCGTCGGCCACCGTGAACGTCGTCGGGTGCACCGGCCCGGCCGGCGCCGCCGTCCAGTCGCCCTCGACCAGGGCCGGCCCGGGCGGTGGCTGCCGCGGCGCCCGGGCATCGACCACCTCGGCGGTGCGCGCCGTCACGGCCAGGATCCCGACGAGCAGCCCCAGGCAGATCGACGCGGCGATGGGCCCGACCCAGCGAGCCACGCGTCCCACGCCGGCAGGCTACCCCTGGGTCAGTCGGGGTCGCGGTGGCGGTCGTGGCGGTGGGACCGCGGGCGGGAGCGGGTCTCCTCGAGGGCGGCGAGACGGGCCTCGCGGGCCTCCGTCCGGCGCTCCCGGATGTCGGAGCGGGGCGTGCTCGAGCGGTCGGGATCCTCGGCCACGCGGACGGCCCACAGCGGGACCCGGCCGATGTCCTTGATGCGCCGGGGCTTGAGCGACTTCCAGGCCAGCCCGGACCCGTCGCCCACGGCGGTGTGGACGTCGTCGGTCACGATCACCGAGCCCGGGAAGGCGATGTGGACGATGCGGCTGGCGAGGTTGACGATCGGGCCGTACAGGTCGGCCTCGCGCTCGACGACCGGGCCACAGGCGATGCCGACCCGCACGTCGGACAGCGCCTCGTCGGCGGCGTACTCGTCGGCCAGGGCGAGCCCGATCCGCACCGCCTCGGCGGGGTCGTCGGTGACGTACATGACCTCGTCGCCGATCATCTTCACGACGCGGCCGTCGAAGCTGGTCACCGTGTCGTAGGCGATCTCCTCGAACCGGCCCACGACGGTGGCGAGGGTGTGCTCGTCGACCTGCTGGCTGAGGGTCGTGTAGCCGACCATGTCGGCGAAGCCGATCGCCTTGACCGACGGGCTGCCGTCGCTGGAGTCGAGCTCGCGGACGATCCGGCGGCGGGCCGCGATCTGCAGGTGGCGGCGCCAGACGTGCTCGATGACCTGGGTCATCGTCGGGAGCATGGTGCCGGCGAAGACGGCCAGCTCGGGGTCGTCGGCGGCCCGGCCGGCGGGGTCGACGTCGATGGAGTCGACCATCGCCGCGGCCACGCGGGCCAGCGACCAGCCGATCACCCGGCTCATCTGGGCGGCCAGGTCGGCCTCGATCAGGCCCAGGTCCATGAGCCCGGCGACGGTGCCGAGCATCTCGGCGTCGACCTCGGTGAAGATCCGCACGCCGGGCCGGGGCTCGGGCAGGCCCAGCGACCGCCACATGAGCGTGATCTGCTTGGCCGGCATGCCGGTGACGGCGGCGACCTCGTCGAGGTCGTAGCGGGCCGGCTCGGGCACCGAGAACCGCTCGATGGCGAAGAAGCCGAGCACCCCGGCCTCCTCGGCCCGCTCGACGGTGGCCTCGTCGACCCCGGTCTCGACCAGCAGGCGGCGCAGCGTCGGGAGGCCGAAGTCGTCGGCCCCCGGCGGACCGAACTCGTCGTCCAGGGTGACCAGGTCGTCGCCGTCGCCGCTGTCGATCACCGGGCGATCCTGTCGCGCCGGGCCGCTCGACGCCACCTGTCGCGGTCAGGTGAACGACGTGTCCGGATCCTCGGGGGCCGCGGGCGGGGCGTCGGGGCCGGGGTCCTGGGGGCGCCAGACCGAGCGGGGCGGGGCGGCGACGGCGACGCCGCCGGTGGCCGGCTCGGGGCCGACCTCGACACCCGCGGGCGGCGGAACGGCCGCGAGCAGGGCCTCGCCCCGGCGCTCGGTGCTGGACCAGGAGGGATCGAGGCCCGGCGCGGTCAGGACGGGATCGCCGGTGACGCCCTCGAGCGGCTCGCCCCGCTCCCACAGGAGGGCGGGCCGGCCGCTGTGCCAGCGCACGGCGTAGGACAGCCGCCCCCACCGCGTCGGGGCGTCGTGCACCTCCCACCCGAGCCCCCACCACGCCGGCGGCATCCACGTCGTGAGGGCGATGCCCTCGGGCCCGTCCGCCACCAGCAGCCGGCCCACGGCGGTGAGCAGCCGGGCCGGCACGAGGAGGTCGTCGCCCTCCCACCGCTCCGGGTTGCTCCACGTCCAGGTCGACGAGGCCCGCCGCAGCAGCGCCCACAGCGCCGACGCGTCCCCGCCGGCGCGGGTGGCCGCGACGGCCGCGGCGGCGGCGACCCGGGGCGTGGTGGCGGGGGCGTCCAGATCGAGTTCCATAGCGCCGCTATGCATAGCGCCGCTATGGAACCTCCGGGCGTCGGCGGCGATGGCCGCGGCCGCCTCCGGCTGGCCGAGGGCGGCGAGGAGGAGGGCGCCGGCGTCGAGGCCGTCGGCCACCACCCGCGGGTCGACGTCCGGGCCCGGCCGGCGGGCCCGGCGGCCGAGCCACTCGATCGCCCCGCCCACCTCGGGCAGCCAGGCCCGGGCCGGGCCGGCGTCCCCGGACGCGACGGCGTGGGCGGCCAGGGCGTCCAGCGCCCCGGCGGTGGCCTCGACCGAGCCGAAGCCGCCGCCCCGCTGCTGGCCCGCGGGCCAGGTGATCAGCGCCCGGTCGACGGCATCGTGGTGCCCCCACCGGGCCAGGGCGGCGAGGATCTCCATCTGCTCGCCGGCCGGGGCGGTGTCGGCGCCCCCGCCCCACCGCCCCGTCGGGCTGACGATGTGGCGGTGCGGGACGGCGTGGCGATCGTCCTCGGGCGTGCCCCGCTCGACGCGGAGGCCGAGGACGAGCGAGCGCCGGGCCGCGGCCACGGCGTCGGCGAGCACCGGGTCGGGGAGCTCCACGCGAGGTCCGCCCTCGGCCAGGGCACTCCAGCCCCGCACCACGGACGCGACGTCGGGACGGGCCGCCGGCCAGCCCAGGCCCTCTGGGTCGCGGAAGACACCTCCGGTCGGGAGGGCGATGGTGGCCGTGGCCGTGTGGGGCACCGGGACCAACAGCGCCATCGACCCCAGCCCGGCGTCGGAGCCGTGATCGGCGGCGCCGTCCCAGTCCGACGACGCCCCGCCGGCCAGCACCGTGGCCAGCGGGTCCGGCCCCACCTCGGACTCCCGGGTGTCGGTGGCGGCCCAGCGCGACGGGCGCCGGGGCACGACTGCGGGTTGCCCGCCACCGAGGACGACCCAGGGCCCGCTCCCGTCGGGTGCTCCGTGCGTGGGCCCGACCCACACGTCCGAGACGGACACCCGCCCGACGGCGTCCCACGGCCGGACCAGCCAGGCCAGGGCGACCGGCAGCTTCGATGCGTTCTCCACCTCGACGTGGACCCACTCGTCACCACCTTGGTGGGCGGGACCCCGCGCCGCCCAGGCCCGGTGGACCACGTGGCCACCGGGGATGCGCATCCGGGTCTCGATGACCGGCGCGTGGTCGACGCGCACCTGCTCGACGCCGGGCTCGCGGGCGGGCACGTACCACCGGTCGTCGGCCCCGACCGCCCAGTCGAGGGTCCAGCGCCCCGGGGCGGGCGAGACCGCGCCCCGGCCGTCGACCACGCCCGTGGTGACGCCACCGTCGACGCCGATGCGGGTGGCGACGGGCGGCTGGTCGCCGACCAGGGCGGCCGGCAACGTCCACCCGGCCTCGACCAGCAGGGCCACGGCCCGTCGGGTCGAGGTGGTCTGGGAGGTGGCGGAGCTCCGGCGTCGGCGGCGCAGCACGGGCTAGACGTTGGCGCGGATGCCGGCCTGCTCGTGGCCGGAGTCGCGCTTGAGGAGGCCGTGGTAGGCCTCGGTGGCGGAGCGCCCGTCGTGGCAGACGGCCTTGACCTCGGCGGCGATGGGCATGTCGATGCCCAGCTCCTCGGCCAGCTCGCAGACCACCTTCGACGTCTTGACCCCCTCGGCCACCATGTTCATGGCCGCGATGATCTCGTCGATCGTCTCGCCCTTCCCGAGCCGCTCGCCGACGTGACGGTTCCGGCTCTGGGTGCTGATGCAGGTGGCGCTCAGTTCGCCCATGGCGGCCAGCCCCGAGAAGGTGAGGGCCTCGCCGCCCAGCTCCAGGCCGAGCCGGGTGATCTCGGACAGGCCGCGGGTGATGACGGCGGCGCGGGTGTTGTCGCCGGCGCCGAGCCCGTCGGCCATCCCGGCGGCGATGGCGATCACGTTCTTGAGCACGCCGCCCAGCTCGCAGCCGATGACGTCCTCGTTGGTGTAGACGCGGAACAGCTCGGCCCGGAACAGCTCGGCCAGGGCCACGGCGACGTTGTGGTCGTCCATGGCGATGACCGTGGCGGCGGCGTGGCCGGCGAGGATCTCCTTGGCCAGGTTGGGCCCGGTGAGGACGCCGACGGGGTGGCCGGGGACCACCTCGGTGACGATCTCGCTCATCCGCTTGCGGCTGCCGACCTCGAGGCCCTTGGCCAGGCTGATGACGGGCACCCAGGGTCGGAGGTGCTTGCTGACCTCCTCGAGGGCGCCCCGGAACCCGGCCGACGGCACCCCCATGACCAGGACGTCGCAGCCCTTGACCGCCCGCTCCAGGTCGTCGGTGGCCTCGAGGGCAGGGGGCAGCTCGTAGTCGGCGAGGTAGTCGCCGTTGCGGTGCTCGTCGTTGATCTGCTCCGCCAGCTCGGCCCGGCGCGACCAGATGATCGTGGGGGTGTTGCGGGCGGCCAGGGCCGCGACCGTCGTCCCCCACGAGCCCGCCCCGATGACCGCAACCCGGATGTCCATGGCGGCGGAACCTAGTTTGCGGCTGTGTCGATCGCGGCCCCGATCACGTCTCCCACGGGGCCCCGGCTCCGGCGAGCGGTGGCCGGCAGCGTCGCCGGCAAGTCGGCCGAGATGGTGACCCTGGTGCTGCTGGCCACCGTCGTGCCCCGCGCCCTGGGCCCGACCGCCTACGGCCGCTTCGCCGTCCCCCTCACGGTGGTGACGCTCGGGTCGCTGGCCCTCACCCTCGGCGGGCCGACGCTGATGGCCCGCTTCGTCCCGGCCGCGCCACCGGGCGAACGGGTCGCCCTGGCCCGGGCCCTGGGTGCCCGGCTGGCCCGGGGGCGGGCCGTCCAGCTCGCCGTCATGGGAGTGGTCACCGCCGCGGTCGTGGCCGTCGCCCCCGACCGGCTGCCCCCGCTGGCGACGACCTACGTGGCCCTGGCGCTGGCGCTCAACGTGGCCGCCTCGCTACTGCTCCAGACGGCGCTCGGTCTCGGGCGCACCGGGGCCTGGAGCACCCGCTGGCCGCTCCAGAACGCGGTGCTGATCGCCTCGGTCCTCGTCCTCTACGACGCCGCCGGCGACATCGGCGCGGTGGCCGCCACCCTCGTCGCCGCCGGGGCCGCCGTCGTCTTCGGCCTGGCCGTGACCGTCCCGGCCCTGCGACCGGCGGGTCCGCCCGTCCCCGTCCCGGCCGGCGCCATCCGCTTCGGCGCCCTCCAGGCGACGGGCGCCGCGCTCGTCCAGGTCGCCCAGCGAGGCGGGGTCCTCGCCGTCGCCGTGCTGGCGAGCGACGCCACCGAGACCGGCTTCGCCGCCCTCGCCATCGGCATCGCCCTGGGCGCCACCTACGCCGTCCTCCAAGCCTTCACCGTGGCCCTCCCCCACCTCGCCGAGCGGGCCGACGCACCGGTGGACGACGCCGAAGCCGTCCTCCGGCGCATGGCCGGCGGCCTCCTCGTCGTGCTGGTGCCGGCGCTGGTGATCGGCGCCCTGCTGCTGCACCGACTCGTGCCCGTGGTGTTCGGCGACGACTTCCGCGCCGCCGACGCCGCCTTCGGTCCGGCCCTCGCCCTGGTCGCCCTGGCCCCGCTGAACGCCCTCTACGTGCAGGCCTCGGCGCTCCGCATGCGAGCCGAGGCATCGGCACTGGCCGGCGGGGTCGCGGCCGGCGCCTTCCTCCTCGTCGCCGTCGTGGCCGTCCCGGCCTGGGGCGGCGCCGGGGGGACGGCGGCCGCCCTGGCCGGTGCCGTGGGCGGTGCGGCGGCGTCGACCCGCCTCCTGCCCGGTGCGGCGGGCGGGCGGGTGCTGGCCGCCTCCACCGCCGGTGCCGTCCTGGTCCTCCTCGTCGCGGTCCTGGCGACGTGAGGACGACGGTGATCGTGCCGACCCGGGATCGGCCGGCGGCGCTGGGCGCGTGCCTCGATGCCCTCGCCGCCCAGACGGCCGAGGACGTGGAGGTCGTGGTGGTCGACGACGGCTCGGTCGACGCCGCCGCCGTGGCCGCCGTGGCCGCGGCCCATGCCGGCGTCCGGTTGGTGCAGG
>DASVEC010000685.1:0-16849 GCA_036380755.1 Iamia sp.
CTCCTCGTCGGCTCGCCAGCGGCTGGCGAGGCGCACGCCGGGTATCGAGTACTGCTCGGGCTGGTGGTCCAGGAGGTGCCAGCGCAGGTAGGCGTCGTCGTCACCGCTGACCGGTCCACTGGTCAGCGAGAAGAACCCCACCACGATCGGGTTCACGAGGCCAACGCCTCGAGCTGCTCGAGGTAGTGGTCGAGCGAGTGGTGCACGACCCGCACCTCGACCACGTTCGCTCCCGCGGCCGCCCACTCGGCGATGGAACGGTCGGTCCCGGCGGGGTCGCCGACCGGGTCCCAGGGGTGCGTGGGCTGGGCGACCACCTCGAGGCCCGGGGGTACCTCGACCTCCTGCAGCATCTCGGCGACCTGTCCGGGGCGGAGCCCGAACGGTGCCCACCCGTCGGCCAGCTCGATCGCCCGTCGCAGGGAACGGCGGGTGCGACCCCCGACCCACACGGGGACCTGCGGCCGTAGGCCGTGCGGCTCGACCACGAGGTCGGCGAAGTCGTAGTGAGGACCGTGATGCTCCACCTCGCGGCGCCCCCAGCAGGACCGCAGCGCCCGCAAGGCGTCGTCGGCCCGCTCGCCCCGGTCGTCGAACGTCGCTCCCAGCAGCTCGAACTCGGCCCGTAGCGTCCCGACGCCGACCCCGAGGACGACGCGTCCCGCCGAGACCCGATCGAGCGTCCCGTACCGCTTGGCGATCTCGAGCGGGTGGTGGTAGCCGAGCACCAGCACGTAGGTCGCCAGGCGTATCCGGCTGGTCTGCCCCGCGAGGCAGCCGAAGGTGGCGAGGGGGTCCCAGTAGGTGGCCCCCCGCTGTCGCTCGTCGGCGGCCGGCACCGCCACGTGCTCGCTGCACGTCAGGTGGTCGAAGCCGAGGGCATCGGCCCGGCGGGCGATGCGCACGAGAGCGTCGATGCCGGCGCTCGCCTCCCACGTGGCGTGGGCGCCGGGCAGCTGCGTGACGACAGGGGTGATGATGCCCAGCCGGGTTCCCTGACGGAGCAACGGCGCGTTCACGTTCTCGGGTCCATGTCGTTCGCCGCTCCTCCGGGTCGAGCTCAGCATGGCTCAGGTCGGCGCATCGAACCTCTCGACCGACATGGCGCGGGTCCGGGAGTCCGGCCGACGCGCCCGCGTCGGCCAGACTGCGGCCGATGCGGCTGCTGCTCGTGGGTCACGACGCCGGGGGCACCGTCCCACCGCTGATCGCCATCGGGCAGGCGGCCGTCGACGCGGGACACGACGTGATGGTGTTGGGCCAGCCGTCGATGCGGGCGCGGGCTGAGGCGGTCGGGGCCCGCTTCACCGTCTTCTCGGAGCTGGGCGACTACCGCCGGGATGTACCGCTCGAGCACCAGCCGGACCCGGGGGTCGCGGCCATCGCCGGCGCGACGGTGGGGGTGGACCTCCGGCGGGCGGCCGACGAGGTCGAGGCCGACGTCATCGTCGTCGACGCCAACCTCGGCGGCGCCCTCGCCGCCGCCGAGTCGCTCCCGCAGCCCAGCGCGGTGCTGCTCCACAGCATGTACGCGACGTTCGTCGCCACCTGGTTCGCCGACCTGTGGCCGTTCCTGGCGGACGGGATCAACGCGTCGCGGGCGGTCTTCGGGCTCGACCCGGTGGACGGCTGGGCGGCGGCCTTCGCCCGTCACGACCTGCTTGTCTCCGTCGTCCCGGAGGCCTTCGAGGCACCGGTGCCGACCCTGCCCGAGACGCGCCAGAGCTTCGGCTTCCTCGTCCCGCGAGCGCCGGCCGGCGCGCCTGCCGCCACCTTCCCACCCGGCGACGGCCCCACCGCGCTGGTCAGCCTGAGCACCACCCACCAGCAGCACGAGCCGCTCCTGGGCCGGATCGTGGCCGCCCTGGCCGAGACCGACGTGCGCGCCCTCGTCACCACCGGCGGCCACCTCGACACGGCCTCGCTCCGGGTGCCGCCCAACGTCGTCCTCGCCGACTTCGTCCCGCACCAGAGCGTCCTGCCCGCCGCCGACGTCGTGGTGACCCACGCCGGGCTCGGCACCGTCGCGGCCGCCTTGGCCGCCGGCGTTCCCTTGGTCTGCACGCCGATCGCTCGCGACCAGCACCTCAACACCGAGCGGGTCGAGGCCCTCGGCGTCGGGATCGGTTGTCCCGACGGCGCACCCGCGGCCATCACCCCCGGCATCGATCGGGTCCTCGGCGACCCGGCCTTCGGGGCGCGGGCCGCGGGCCTCGCCTCCGAGAGCCGGGCCGCGGGCGGTGCCCCCGCCGTGGTCGACAGCCTGGCGGCGCTGGACGGGCGCTGACCGGCAGAGTGGTCCCTGGCGGGAACAGCCTGTGCCGAGGCAGACTCGCCAGATGGAAGGGTCACCCCGGACGTTGCGGGTCGCCGTGCTCCTCTACGAGGGCTGCTTCGCGTCGGAGGCGTTCACGCTCGCCGACCTCCTGCACATCGGCAACCACGCGGCGCGCCGGATCGACGCCGACCGGCCGCCGCCGTTCGAGGTGCGCACCGTCGGGGCCCGCCGGGCCGAGATCGCAACCGCCACCGGCCACCGCATTCGAGTGGACCCTCCACGCCGCGCCCCGGATGTCCTCGTCGTCCCGGGCTTCGACCTCCTACCGGTCGACGGACTGGAGGGGCGGCTGGCCGCGCTCGAGCAGGAGGTCGCCATGGTGCGACGTCGATCTCGAGCCGGCGCCCACGTCGCGTCGATCTGCGTCGGCGCCTTCCTCCTCGGGCGCGCCGGCGTCCTCGACGGCCGGAGGGCGACCACCGCGTGGCTCTTCGCCGACAGCATGGCCGCCATGTTCCCTGCCGTCTCCGTGGATGCCTCGGCGATGCTCGTCGAGGACGACCGAGTGACGACGACGGCGGCGTTCAGCGCCGCGGCGGACCTCGCGCACGCGCTGCTGGTGCGTCATGCCGGCCCCGAGGTGGCGCGGATCGCGTCACGCGTGACGCTGACGGCCGAGCAGCGCGAAAGCCAGACGCCGTACGTCGATCGGTCGCTCTTGGGCCCGCGGCCCTCCACCGTGTTGGCGGTCGACGTTCGCAGCTGGCTCGCGGACCATCTCGACGAGCCGTTCGATCTCACGCGGGTGGCGACCGAGTTCCACGTCTCCACCAGGACCCTCCTGCGTCACTTCGGACAGGAGACGGGCACCTCCCCGCTGCAGTACCTGCACCGGCTGCGCGTCGAGCGGGCGAAGGGGCTCCTCGAGTCGACGGACGCCGGGCTGCACGAGATCGCGGCGCAGGTGGGCTACCGCGACGTCGCCGCCTTCCGAAAGGTCTTCCGCGCCCAGACCGCCACGACCCCGTCGGCCTATCGAGCCCGCTTCCGGCGGGCCGGCTCTCACCAAGGGTTGGCGATAACGCCTTGAACGAAGGCGATATCGCCTCTCGGCATTGGGCCTTGGCTCGTGCATGGTGAGGCCATGCGAATCTCCGTCTTGCTCTTCGACCGGTTCACCGCCCTGGACGTCGTCGGCGGCTACGAGGTCCTCGCCCGGCTCCCGGACGTCGAGGTCGAGTTCGTGTCGACCGACCCAGGCCTCGTCGCCACGGACACGAGACGGCTCGGCATGGTGAGCTACCGCCGGCTCGACGCGCTCTCGGCCTGCGACGTCCTCTACGTGCCCGGGGGGCCCGGGGTCGACGCCGTCATCGACGACACGGAGCTCGTCGCCAAGGTCCGCCAGCTCTCGGAGACGGCGTCCTGGACGGTCGCCATCTGCAACGGAGTGGCCATCCTCGGCGCCGCGGGCCTCATCACCGGTCGGCGCGTCACGACGAACTGGGGGTGGCGCGACCGGGTGTCTGCCTACGGGGCGACGGTCGTGCCCGAGCGGTATGTGCAGGACGACACCATCGTCACGGGTGCCGGCGTCTCGGCGAGCATCGACGCGGCGCTCTACCTGACGACGCTCGTCTTCGGGGACGAGATCGCCGAGCTGGTGCAGCTCGGCATCGAGTACTTCCCTCGATCGCCGGTGGGTCCCTCCTCGGTCGAGGAGGTGAGCGACGAGGCGAAGGCGTCGCTGCGGGCCTGGATGGAGCACTCCGAGCCGTCGCAGCTGGAGCTGACGCCGCCGTGGCCCACCGTGGTGGCGGGGCGATGAACGCCACGCCGCGGGGTGAGACCCCCGACCGGGGCAGGACCGCCCTGGACCGGCTCCTCGACCGCAACGAGGACCATGCTGCGGGCCACGACGGCGTGACCCCTGCGCTCGAACCGTCCCTTCGCGCCGTCGTCCTCGCGTGCGCCGATCACCGCGCCGACCCCGCCCACGTGCTCGGGCTGGCCCCGAACGAGGCCGTCGTGGTGCGCAACCCCGGCGGCAGGGTCACCGAGTCCTTCGTCAACAGCCTGGTCGTCCTCGCGACCGTTGCGAGCATCGAAGGCCTGGGCCCAGGGTTCGAGCTGATCGTCATGCACCACACCGATTGCGGCCTGTCGCGCTTGGGCGGGGAACGCCACGCCGGTCTGCTCGGAGCGATGTTCGGCGACGTCGGGTCCTCGCGCCACACGGTCACCGATCCGATGGTCACCGTGGACGAGGACATCGATTCCCTCCGCCGGAACCCGTTCGTCCCCGACACCCTGGTCGTCAGCGGGCTGGTGTACGAGGTCGAGTCCGGTCGCGCCCACACCGTGGTCGCGCCGGCTCCGCTGTCCTCGGGGGGTCGCACATGACCACCCCCGCGCCCCCCGGTGCCACGCCCCCCGGCTCAGGGCTGCGCCTCCGCGTGCCGGAACCGGACGCCGAGCCCTGGAGGCCGATCGCAGATCGGGCGAGGGCGCTCTACGGCACCGTTCCCGAGACCTTGCGCGTCATGGCCGTGGGCACGGCGACGGCCGAGGTCTACCTCACCCTCGCGGAGGCCAGCGAGACCTCGACGTTGTCGCCCCTCGAGCGGGAGTACATCGCCGTCCAGACCGCTCGATCGAACGGCTGCCGCTACTGCTTCACGGCCCATCTCGTCCGGGCACTGCTCCTCGGTGCCGACCCGGATGACCTCAACGGCCTCGGGACGCGCTCGCTCGGCTCACGGATCGACGCCATCCTCTCCTTCGCCGCAGTCGTGCTCGCCACCAGGGGCGCCGTCGCCGACGATCTCATCGCCGCGACCCACGCCGCCGGCATCGACGACCGCGGCCTCGTCGACATCGTGACCGTCGTGACCGAGAACGTCCTCGGCAACTCCATCAACAACCTCGCCGGCACGCCGCCCGAGCCAGGCCTGCAACGCCTCCTCGCCCGGCGAGGGATCACGGCGGCCATCGCCGAGCTGCCCACCACGTGACCGGCGACGCCCTCCTGGCCACCTGGTGGCGACAGGAGCACCACGCGCACTGCGCCCGTGTAGAGGCCCAGGACAAGCCGTGCTCCGATCACGATGCGATCGGGGCGGAGGATGAGCTAGATCGCGATCTCGACTCTGCCGTCGACGACCCTGGTCTCGTAGACGGGCTGGGTGCGGTCGCGCTCCTTGCAGAACCCGTCCTCGAGCGAGAAGGACCACTGGTGGCCGGGGCACACGACCCGACCCTTGAGCAGGAAGCCCGAGGACAGCTCGCGCTCGCGGTGGATGCAGAGGTTGGCCATCGCCGTCAGGCGGTCCTCGTGCCACAGGAGGAGAACCGCGGTGCCCTCGACGTCGACGACGAGCTTCTCGGCCTTCTGGACATCGGCCAGGGCGGCGACGGCCCGGAAGGGCGGCGCCGAGACGGCGCCCAGCTCGCCCGACGTCATGCCGAGTCGGCGGCCCCCAGCCACCGGTCCTTGAGCTTGCGGCCGGCGGCGGAGTCCTCGTCCAGGCCCCGCTGGTCCGGGTCCCACACCACCGAGCAGGCGCCGCTGGTGTAGGTCTGGCAGGCGAGCCGGTAGCCCTGGGCCATCAGCTCCTCGCCCAGCCGTTCGCGCTCGCGCCGGCGGGCGGGGCTCAGGTGTTCGGCCCCCTCGGTGACGACGATCCGGTCGGTGCCACAGTTGCCGCTGGCGCAGCGCCAGGGGAGCCCGCCCTCGTGGCGGATCGAGATCCGCAGGATGTTGACCTCCTCGCCCTCGGGGAACGGCACCGTCTTGCCGCTGGTGGTGAAGTGGATGTCGGGCACGCGGGTCTCCGTCGGGAAGAATCGTATACAGAATACTAATGCGGCCGCGAGGGTCAAGCCCCGTGGGTGGGAGCCGCCACGGGGGCGGCGGCGTCCGCGCCGGCCGACGTCGTGGCCTCGGCCCGGGCCGCGCGGCGCTCCTTGCGGAACATCGAGACGGCGACGAGCAGCAGCAGGCCACCGAAGAGGCGGTTGGACAGCGTCTCGTCCAACCCCACCGACACCTTGGTGGCGGCGAACGACGAGGCCAGACCGGCCACGCCCATCACCGCCGCGGTCACCAGCTCGGTGTTGCGGGCCTTGACGTTGCGCCAGGTGCCGACGAGCGAGGTGGGCACGACCATGGCGAGCGACGTCCCCTTCGCCACCGCCGCCGGCAGCCCCAGTCCCACGACCAGGACGGGCACGACGACGATGCCACCGCCCACCCCGAGCAGGCCGGCCAGGATGCCGGTGACGACGCCGATGGCCACCAGGACCAGCACCGTGGCGATGGTCAGCCCGGCCCGCCCGCCGGCGTCGCTCGCGTCGAGCGCCATGCGGACCGCCGTCGCCAGCAGCAGCCCGGCGAACCCGTAGGCCAGCACTCGCCGGGGCAGGACGTGGAGCAGGTGGGTGCCGATCATTGCGCCCAGCCCGGCCGCGCCGAGCGTGAGCCACGCCGCCACCGGCCAGTCGACCTTGCCCTCGACCGCGTAGCCGATGGTGCCCGAGACGGCGATCGGGAGGATGGCGGTGAGCGACGTGCCGTGGGCCCGGCGCTGCTCCATGCCGAGCAGCAGGACCATGGCCGGGACCATGAGGATCCCGCCTCCGACACCGAAGAGGCCCGACAGGAAGCCGGCGGCGAGGCCCACGCCGATGGTGCGGACCCACCAGCGGGACGTGCGGTCGGGGGCGGTCGGAGAGCTCGGGTCGTGATCAGCCACCGAACGATGGTACATTGTATCCGAAGTTCGGGACGAGCCGGAAGGTGGCCACGTGGACGACGAGGCGGCGGCCCCTCTGGGGAACCGGCACGTGACCCTCGAGGCGATGGTGTGCGAGCAGCTGCGCACGTGGATCGTCACCGGCCGCCTCAAGCCGGGGTCGCGCCTGGTCGAATCGACCCTGGCCGAGGAGATGGGCGTGTCCCGCGGGCCGGTCCGCAACGCCATCCGCCAGCTGGTCCGGGAGGGCTTCGTCGACCTCGCCCCGCGTCGGGGCGCGACGGTGGCCGACGTCTCGGTCCGCGACGCCCTCCACTGCTACGAGGTACGCATCGCCCTGGAGGGCACCGCCGCCCGTCTCGCCGCCGCCCGCCGCACCGATGCCGACCTGGCCGCCCTCGATGCGGTGTTGGCCGCCGGCGACCAGGCCGTGGTGGGCGGGCGCTGGGACGCCCTGGCCCCGCTGAACAACGACTTCCACACCGCCCTGGCCACCGCGGCCGACAACGCCGAGCTGGTGGCCCTGATGCAGCAGTACTCCCTGCGCATCGCCTGGATCTTCTCGCTGGTGGCCGAGCGCCGGGGGGTGCCGGCGTGGGCCGAGCACGCCGGGATCATCGACGCGGTGCGGGCCGGCCGGGCCGAGGTGGCCGAGCGGCTGGCCCGGCGTCACATCGAGCGCTCGCGGGAGCAGTTCCTGGTCGAGGCGGACCGGGCCGACGCGGCGCGGGCGCCCCGCCGGCCCCGCGCCATCCCTGGTTGACAGCCCGCCAACCCCTCCCGTATCTTGTATACAAGATAGGTCGCACCGACGGCGACCGCCCCGACCCCCGCCGAGGAGACACCCGTGACCGACCTGCTGCCCCCCGAGGAGTTCCGCACCGCGCTCGAGGACGCCATGAAGGGCACCATGGCCCGCGACGCGTCCTTCAGCCGGGCGTGGGCGACCGGCAAGCTCTCGCGCCAGCACTTCGTGCACTGGGCCGCGAACCACTACCACTACGTCGGTCCCTTCGGTGACCTGCTCGGGGTCATGTACGCCAAGACGCCCGACACGGCTCGCGACGCCAAGGACTTCCTCCTCCAGAACCTGTGGGAGGAGGAGCTCTCCGACGACCGCCACACCGACCTGCTGATCCGCTTCGCCGAGGCGTGCGGTGGCACCCGCGAGTTCGTGATGGACCGCAAGAACGCCACCCCGTTCACCCTCGGGATCCAGGGCTGGCAGTACAAGCTCACCCAGGAGGAGCACTTCGCGGTGTCGACGGCGGCGACCGTCGTCGGCCTCGAGTCGCAGGTGCCGTCGATCTACCGCACCCAGTACCCGGCGCTGATCGACCCGGAGCGCTACGGCTTCTCCGAGTGGGAGACCGAGTTCTTCGACCTCCACATCACCTCCGACGAGGTGCACGGCGAGCGCGGCTACCAGATCGTCCTCAAGTACGCCGACACGCCGGCCCTTCAGCAGCGGTGCATCGAGATCGTGAAGGAGGCCGCCAACATGCGGTTCAACTACACGAAGGCGCTCTACGAGATGTACGTGAAGCCCGACCTGGGCGAGTGGGTCGAGCCCGAGCCCGCCGTGGCCGTGGCCTGACCGACCGCACCCTGCCGGCGACGAGCGCGGAGGCGGACCCGTGGAGGTCTTCGGCAAGGCCCTCGGCTTCGACGCGGTGGGCGACGCCCGCCGGGCCGAGGCCGCCGGCTACGACGGCGTCCGCGCCATCGACCACTTCTTCAGCGGGATCCCGCCCGAGCCGCCGATCGCCGTCCCCCACGTGTTCACCACGATGGGAGCGGCGGCGGCGGCCACGGCGCGCGTCCGGCTGACCCAGACCATGGTGGCGGCGACGTTCCGTCACCCGGTCGAGGTGGCCCAGGCCGTCGCCACCCTGTCCCGCATCTCCGGTGGGCGGGCCGAGCTGGGCATGGGCACGGGCTGGCTCCCGGTCGAGCACGATGCCACCGGGCTGGCCCTCGGCCCGGTGGGGGAGCGGGTCGACCGCCTCCTCGAGGCCATCGCCATCTGCGGGGCGATGCTCCGCGGCGACGGGACCGTCAGCCACGAGGGCACCCACTTCAAGGCCGTCGTCGACGCCCCGTGGCCGGCGCTGCCCGCGCCCGCGCCGATCCTCGTCGGCGCCCACGGCCCGGTGATGCTGCACCGGCTGGCCCCGCTGGTCGATCGGATCGACCTGGTCGAGGGGCTGGTGTCGGGCGTGGCGACCTTCACCGGGGCCCACCGCAACGACGCCGAGGCCCTCGCCGACCGGATCGCCATCGCCCGCAAGGCGGCCGCCGGAGCCGGTGCGACCGAGCCGGTCTTCTCGGCGACGGTGAACCTCACCGTGTGCGCCTCGGACGAGCAGCGCGTCGAGGCCCGCCGGGCCGTGCTGGCCGCCTCCGGCGCCGGGCCCGAGGTGCTCGACGGCGAGCTGCTGCGGCTCATCGACGACGAGGACGCCGTCGTGGCCGCCTTCACCACCCTCGCCGGGCTCGGCGTCGACCGGGCCCACGTCCGCCCGTCCGACCCGGCCACCCAGGCCTGGCTCGACGAGGCCCTGCCCGCCCTCAAGGCCCTGTGACGGCCGGGCCCGACCCGGCCCTCGGGCTGGGGGCCGGACGGCGTGGTGCCGCCCTGGCCGCCCTGCTGGGGGCAACGTTCATCGGCACGGTGAACAACAGCCTGGCCAACGTGGCCGTTCCGTCCATGGCCGAGGACCTCGGCGTCGGGCTGAGCACGGCGGTGTGGATCGTCAGCGCCTTCGCCCTCGCCCTCGGCGTGATGATGCCGCTGGCCGGACGGCTGGGCGACCTGCACGGCGCCCGCCGGGTGTTCCTGATCGGCGTCGTCCTCTTCGCCGCCTCGTCGGTGCTGGTCGCGACCGGAGGCCACGTGGCGGTCGTGGTGCTGGGGCGGGTGGGCCAGGGCATCGCCGGCTCACCGGTGCTGCCCTGCATCATGTACACCGCCACGCGCCTCTACCCGCCCGACCGGCGAGGCCGGGTGCTCGGGCTGTGGGCCGCGGTCAACGCCTCGGCCCTCGCCGCCGGGCCGGCGCTCGGCGGGCTGGCCGTCGACCACCTCGGGTGGCGCTGGCTGTTCGGCCTGAGCGCACCGCTGATCCTGCTCGTCGGCGTGGCCGTCTGGGTGCTCGTCCCGGCCGATCCCCCGACGAAGGGCGGCCGCGTCGACCTCCCCGGCGCCGCCCTCCTCGCCGTCGCGCTCGGCGCGATCGTCCTGCCGGTGACCGAGTCGTCGCGCTGGGGCTTCGCCCACCCCCTCACCATCACGCTCCTCCTCGTGGCGGCGGCGAGCTCGGCTCTGCTGGTGCTCCGGGTGCGCACCGCACCCGACCCCTTCATCTCCCCGGCATTGCTGCGAGCGCCGGGGTTCCTCGCCACCTCCGGCGTGGCCGGGCTCCAGATGCTCGGCCTCTTCGCGGTGACCTTCGTGGTCCCCGTGTCCTACGTCGTGCGGGGCGACGATGCCGCGGCGGCCGGGCTCGTCACCTCGGTGCTGCCGGTGAGCATGCTCCTCGGTGCGCTGGTGGCGGGACGGATGGCCGACCGCTTCGGCTTCCCCGTGCTGGCCCGCGCCGGCGGGCTCTCGATCGTGGCCGGCGCGGTCGTCATCGGCCTGTCCGCCAACGTCCGGCCGGGCGTGATCGCCGGCCTGGCCGTGGTCGGCTCGGGCATCAGCCTGATCCAGGCCCCGGCGGCGGCTGCGGTGACCCTCACCGCCCCGCCCGGGCAGGCCGGCCTCGCCGCCGGCGTGTTCAACGCGGCCCGGTTCCTGGTCGGCGGGATCGGGGCGACGGCCGCGGCCCTCGCCTTCGAGCGGGCCAGCGGTGCCGGCGAGGACCAGACCGGCGTGGCCGACGCCGCCGCGGTGGCCGGGCTGCGGGCCGGGCTGGGCGTCGCGGTGGTGGCCGGTCTGGCCATCGTCGCCGTCTCGGCCACCCTGCGCCGGACGAACCGCTCCGACGTGGTCGCGCCCGCCCCCCTCGCCACCGTCGACTGACGCCCACGACCGAACTGGCGATCAGATCTCCCGCTCGCGCGGGGAATCTGATCGCCAGTTCGGGGCTGGGCGGCGCTGTGACCTGGGGCGCACCCGGACGGGTGTCACGTCTTGTGTTTCCGATCCGTGAAACACCGTGTGACCCCTGGCGGAAATACTGGCGACAAGATACTGTATACGAAAGCCGACCAGCCGGAACCTGTCGATGCGCCACAGCCGATCCGATCACGACCGGGACCAGCCCAGCGGGCGCGGCGCGGTCGTGGGGGGCATGGCGGATCGGGGTGACGGCGTCCCGCAGCGGACGGCCGTCGGACTGCACCGTAGCCACGTCAGGACCGGTCGCGCCGGGGAACCCGGCTTCGTCACCGAGCCGACACACCGCCGACCCGATGGTGCGGGCCGCGCCGCCGAGGGTGACGGGCGACCAGGGCCGGTGGCCCTAGGCCGGAGCGGGCACCGCGGCGGCGGGCCGCGCCCGGGCGACGGCGAAGGCCCGGAAGGCGTTGCGGATGTGCTCCTCGATCCGCTGGGCGGCGAGCACGCCGTCGCGGGCGGCGATGGCGTCGCGGATGCCCTGGTGCTCGTCCCAGCTGATGGCGGCCCGGGTGGCGGCGTTGCTCGTGAAGACCATCTCGGTGCGCTGGCGCAGCGGGCCCATGGCGATCGAGGCGTACGGGTTCTTCGACGCCGCCTCGATGGCGAGGTGGAACTCGCGGTGCATCTCCGAGGCCCGCAGCGGGTCGCCGGACTCCGAGGCCCGGCGCCCCTCGGCGATGCACGTGTCGAGCCGCTCGATGTCGGCGGGCTCGTGGCGCTCGGCGGCGGCCATGACGACCCAGCGATCGATGACCTGGCGCATCTCCTGGAGCTGGGCCAGGTCATCGAGGTCGACCACGGTCACGTAGGCGCCCCGGCGGGGGAGCACCTCGACCAGACCGGTGGCCTCGAGCGAGCGGATCGCCTCGCGGACCGGGTTGCGGGACACGCCGAGCTGCTCGGCCAGGCGGTCCTCGACCAGACGCTCACCGGCCGCGATCTCGCCGTCGGTGATCATGCGGCGGATCTCGTCGGTGACGACCTCGCGGAGCGGGCGGTGCTGCAGCGGTGTGGCCATGGCGCGACCCAGCGTACCGCAGGCCCCCCGGCCCGAACCTCTTCTCGCGTTCTGTATACGTCCGCCCGATCCGGGCGCCCGATCCACCCCCTCTCAGGAGGCCCCGCATGAGCACCCACACCCGTCCGTGGCGACACCGCGCCCTCGCGCTCGGTGTCGCCGCCTCCCTGGCTGCCTCGCTGACCGCCTGTGGCGGCGACGACGACGCGACCGCCGCTGGTGGCGGCGGGGGCGGCGGCGGAGGTGATGGGCTCGTCATCGCCATCGCCGACGAGCCCTCGACCCTCGACCCGCAGGCGCAGGAGGACGGCAACGAGCGTGCCGTCAACGACAACGTCTACGAGGCCCTGCTGGTCCGCAACAGCGAGACCAACGAGCTCGAGCCGCGGCTCGCCACCGAGCTGCCCACGCAGGTCGAGCCGACGATCTGGGAGTTCACGCTGCGCGAGGGCGTCGAGTTCACCAACGGCGAGCCCTTCGACGCCGAGGCCGCGGCCTACTCGATCAACCGCATCGTCGACCCGGACTACGAGTCGGCCCAGCTCGACTACTACGGCCCGCTCGAGAGCGCCGAGGCCGTCGACGCCACGACCCTGCGGGTCACCACGTCCGAGCCCGACCTGGTGCTGCCGGCCCGCTTCGCCCGGCTGAAGATGGTGCCGCCGGAGGCCTCGCAGGAGGACTCCTTCACCGAGGAGCCGATCGGCACCGGCCCGTACACGGTCACCAAGTGGGACCGCGGCCAGCAGGTCACCCTCGCGGCCAACCCCGACTACTGGGGCGACGCTCCGCCGGAGTCCGAGGTGACCATCAGGTTCATCTCCGAGGCGGGCACCCGCGTCGCCGGGCTCCGCACCGGTGAGATCGACCTGGCCACCCTGCTGCCGCCCGAGCAGGCGGCCGACGCCCCCCAGGTGCTGACCAAGGAGGGCGTGGAGTTCCCGGTGTACCGGCTCAAGAACTACGACGGCACGCTCGTCTCCAAGGAGATCCGCCAGGCGCTGAACTACGCCGTCGACAAGGAGGCCATCGCCGAGGACCTGTTCTCCGGCTATGCCACCGTGGCCGACTGCCAGCCGTCGCAGGTCGGGACGACCGGGTACAACCCGGACCTCGAGCCCTACCCCTACGACCCCGACAAGGCCCGTGAGCTGCTGGAGGAGGCCGGCTACGACGGCGAGCCGCTCACCCTGCTGGGCGCCACCGGTCGCTGGCTCAAGGACGCCGAGATGCACGAGGTCGTGATCGGCTACCTCGAGGAGGTCGGCGTCAGCGTCACCCCCGACATCCGGCCCTTCTCGTCCTACATCGACGAGTTCACCCGCACCGTCGGCGACGCCCAGCCGGACATCGGCTTCGTGTCGGCCTCCAACGAGCTGTTCGACGCCTCCAAGATGGACAGCTACTACGCCAGCGACGGTGCCCTCTCGAGCTACGTCAACGACGAGGCCGACGCCCTGATCGCCGAGGCGACCGAGGCCGAGACGCCGGAGGACCGGGAGGTCAAGTACCAGGAGCTGTTCGCCCTGGGCTGCGATGACCCGCCCTTCATCTTCACGGTGAACCTCCAGGACATCTACGGCGCCTCCGAGGACCTCGTGTGGACGCCCCGTTCGGACGGCTCCCTGTACATCCCCGAGATGAGCCTCGGCTCCTGACCCCCGAGCGGTGGCGGGTCGGACCCCTTCGCCGGCCCGCCACCGCAGAGGCCCGCTCCCATGAGGCCAACATGATCCTCTTCCTCCTCCGCCGCCTGGCCATCGGGCTCGTCGTCATCTTCCTGGTGTCGACGGCGGTCTTCTTCGTCACCCGGGTCGTCACCAGCCCGGAGAAGGCGTACCTCCCGATCGACGCGTCGATCGAGCAGCGGGAGTCCGTCCGGGCCGACCTCGGCCTCGACCAGCCGATCCTCGAGCAGTACGGGACCTTCCTCGCCGACCTGGCCCAAGGTGACCTGGGCGACTCGTACTGGCAGCCGGGCAAGAGCACGCTCACCCTGGTGCTCGAGCGCCTGCCGAGCACCCTGCTGCTCAACACGGTGGCGATCGTGCTGGCCCTGCTGATCGCCGTGCCGCTCGGCATCATCGCCGCCCTCAAGGCCGGTGGGGCGGTGGACCGGCTGGCGACGACGGTGTCGCTGCTGGGCCTCAGCGCGCCGCAGTTCTGGCTCGGCTTCCTGCTGATCCTCCTGTTCGGCGTGAACCTCCAGTGGTTCCCGACGTCGGGGGCGGACCGGCCGGCATCGATCGTCCTCCCCGCCCTGGCGCTGGCTCTGCCGACGGCCGGGAAGATCGCCCAGATGATGCGGAGCACGATGATCGACGAGCTCGGTCGGCCCTACATGCTCACGGCCGAGTCGAAGGGCATGGGCCAGACGTACCGCCTCGTCCGCCACGCCCTGCGCAACTGCACGGTGCCGGTGCTGACCCAGAGCAGCTTCGAGTACGCCCGGATGCTCGCCGGATTCACCGTGGTGGTCGAGACGGTGTTCGCCTGGCCGGGCGTCGGCTCGATGACGGTGAACGCTCTCGAGCAGCAGGACCTGATGCTGCTCCAGGCGATCGTGATCGTCATCGCCACGCTGATCGTCCTGGTCAACGTGATCACCGACATCCTCTACTCCGTCGTCGACCCCCGGATCGAGGTGGCCTGATGGCCCATGTCCTCCGCGCCGCCGGCGCCCCCGACGCCGACCTCGAGCTGCCCCCGGAGGTGCCACCCGAGGTCGACGCGGCCGTCGGTGACGACCGGCCGGTGCCCCGCCGGCGGAAGGTCACCGGGTTCGTCCGGGATCTGCTGCGTTCGCCGCTGGGCACACTCGGGCTGCTGGTCCTGCTGCTGATGGCCTCCCTGGCCCTGTTCGGAGGGTGGGTCACACCCCACGACCCGACGGCTCAGGAGCTGTCCGACCGGCTCCAGCCACCGCTGCTGTGGGGCGGGACGGGCGAGCACATCCTCGGAACCGACCAGCTCGGCCGCGACCTCCTGAGCCGGATCATCGACGGCACCCGCGTGTCGATGTTCGTGGCCTTCTCGGTGGTGCTGATCGCCGGCACCTTCGGCATCGTCGCCGGGCTGTGCGCCGGCTACTTCGGCAAGCTGCTCGACGCCGTGATCATGCGGGTGGCCGACCTCCAGCTGGCCTTCCCCGGCATCCTCCTCGCCCTCGTCATCCTCTACGCCCTCGGCGCCAGCACGACGCTCCTGATCGTCGTGCTGTCGATGAACGGGTGGATGGTCTACGCCCGCATGACCCGGAGCCTCGTGCTCTCGGTCCGCAAGAGCGAGTACATCGAGGCGGCGGAGATCGCCGGGGCCAGCCACGCCCGCGTGATGTTCGGGCACATCCTCCCGAACCTGGTGCCGTCTCTCCTGACCCTCGGGGTCCTGGAGTTCGCCCGGATCATCCTGGCCGAGGCCTCGCTGTCGTTCCTCGGCTACGGCATCCAGCCGCCCAGCTCGTCGTGGGGCCTGACCATCGCCCAGGGCCAGGACTACCTGACCTCGGCCTGGTGGCTGGTCGTGATCCCCGGCCTCGTCATCTGCATCACCGTCCTCAGCGCCAACCTCTTCGCCTCCTGGCTGCGGGTCCACACCGACCCCCGGCTGCGGGAGAAGCAGATGGCGCGCCAGCTCGACCGGATCCTGCGGGAGCGCCCATGAGCACCATCGACCTGTCCGCCGTCCCGGTCCCCGACGAGGCGCCGGCGCACGGCGAGCGGCTCCTCGAGATCGAGAACCTGTCGGTCGCCTTCCCCTCGAAGGCCGGGCCCGTCTACGGCACCAAGGGCGTCACCATGAACGTGGCCGCCCGCGAGCGCCTCGGTGTGGTGGGGGAGTCGGGCTCGGGCAAGAGCGTCACCGCCCTGGCCGCCCTCGGTCTGGTGCAGAGCCCGGGGCGGATCATGTCCGGCGCGGTGCGCTGGCGGGGCCAGAGCATGCTCGAGCCCCGGGCCGCGGCGAAGATCCGCGGCAAGCAGATCTCGATGGTCTTCCAGGATCCGATGGTCTCGCTCAACCCGCTGATGACGGTCGAGCGCCAGATCGGCGAGGTCCTCCGCAAGCGGGTCGGGATGAACGCCCCGACGGCCCGTGGCCGCGCCATCGAGCTGCTCGACATGGTCGGCATCCCGGCGGCCCGCGAGCGGCTCAAGCAGTACCCGTACGAGTTCTCGGGGGGCATGCGCCAGCGGGTGATGATCGCCATCGCCCTGGCCGCCGAGCCCGACCTGCTCATCGCCGACGAGCCCACCACGGCCCTCGACGTCACCATCCAGGCCCAGATCCTCGACCTCATGGGCGACCTCAGCCGGGAGCTGGGCGTGGCCGTGATGATGATCACCCACGACCTCGGCGTGGTGGCCGAGTTCTGCGACCGGGTGCAGGTCATGTACGCCGGCCGAGTCGTCGAGCGGTCGCCGGTGAAGGAGCTCTACGCCGACCCGCTCCACCCCTACAGCGCCGGCCTCATCGCCTCGTCGCCGCGGGTCGACGTGCCCGACGGCGAGCTGGTCTCGATCGACGGCGACCCGCCCGCCCACGCCGACGCCGTGACCGGCTGTCCGTTCCACCTTCGCTGCCCCGAGGCCGTCGAGCGGTGCCGCACCCAGGAGCCACCGCTGGTCGAGGTCCGCCCCCGCCGCTGGACGGCGTGCTGGCGGCGGATGGGCTCCGAG